>JBFGSX010000102.1:0-6673 GCA_041566495.1 Thermoplasmatota archaeon | reverse complement strand
GGGCCTCTTGCGCCGCCGCAGGGGTGTCTGCAACCGTTGCAGTCGCATCCACGGGGGCTACTTCGCAGGCATCATCCAACTGCGCGCCAGCGAACGGGACATGACGCCCCCTGAACTGGCCGTGGCGCACAAGATCGTGGCCAACGACCTGAACCGCCAATTGGCGGCCGGCAATCGCTTTGCCTTCTTGGCCAAGAGCGGCCCGATGCACGGCGGTTTTGACTACTACATCGGGGATATCGATGCTTCCCGTAACGTGGCCAAGAGCCTCCGTGTCCGCATGGGTGGCAGCGTCCATGAATCTGCCAAACTGGTCGGTCGCCGGGAAGGCGAGGATGTCTACCGGGTGACGTTCTTGATGCGCCTGGCCACGTTCTCGCCGGGGGATATCGCCCTCAAAGACGGCAAGCCGTTCCAGGTCATGCAGGTGCACCAGAAGGTGCTGAACGCGTACGACCTAGAGCGCCAGATCCGTGGCCGCATCCCCCCGGATGGTCTGCGTCGACTGGGGGGCATGGAGCTCCTCGAGGACGCGGTCGTCGTGTCCCGAAATCCTGACGGAGTCATGATCTTGGACCCCGACTCCCAACGCACAGAAACCATCCTGGTGCCTGAAGATGCTGATATTGGTGATACCATTCCCGTGGTTCGCATCGAAGAACAGCTCTACTGGGTGCCCAGCGATGGCCGAGCGACCAACAATCCTTAAGTAAGCGGCTCTTCAGAGGAAGTGGCGTATCTGGGCTTGAGGGAGTGGACATGTCGACAACGCGAATCTTGACTCTGGAAGATCTGGCCATGGCAGTCAGCAACCGAATCGGTATCCCGGAGGAGGATGCTGCGCGGGATGCCAACTTCGTCATGGATATCTTCGGGTTCGATGACCGCGTCATCGACAATGTGCTGGAGCCAGAAGACCGCCAGTTGTTCTACATCCTCGAAGAGGAGGGCATGCTGACCACCGAGCGCGAGGAGACGACCCTCTACGACGGTCGTGAATGGCGGACCCATTACTGGTTGTTCAAGAAAGGTCAGGTGTTCATGATGAGCGAAGAGGAGCGGGAGATCCGCCGCCGGCGCAAGGCCCGGCCCCAGGAATCCGACGTCTACCACCAGATGCCGGACGATATGTGGGCTGCTCGCCAGATCTGAGGCCTCGGCTCGGCCGGCGGATTTGGGGTGCTTGCTTGGCGCGTAGCTTGATTGCTTTCACCCATCCCCCCGCCTCTACTATGCGGGCTGAAAGACAGTGCGTCCTGTGAGGCTGCCGTACGACCCCCGCCCTGGCCAGGAAGCCCTGGTCTCAGCGATCGTCGACACCCATGCCACCTACGGGCATCTGGTCGCCGAGGCGGGCACTGGAACGGGGAAGACGATCTCTGCACTCACAGGCAGCATTGAGGCCACCACGGTCTATGCCACGCGCACCAACAGCCAGCAAGAACAGATCCTGGCAGAGCACCGCAAACTCCGCGACGCTGGGGAAGACGTAGGCCTCGCGATCCCCATCATGGGGCGCAAACACTACTGCCCGTTGCTCAGCCAAGATGAACGATTCCAACATGGCACTCCCGAAGAACTGGGCCGGCTGTGCCGAGATGCCAAGAAGAAAGCGCTGCAAGCCCACAATGCCGGGGAACCCGTCAAGGGCGCCTGCTCATACTATCAACGCCTCCTGGAAGACGGCCCCGGTCCGGTGGAAGCACTGCTGGACAGCCACGATGGCGACCCCGCCAGCCTGGCCGCCAAGATCGCCGACGTGGGCAGCTGCGCCTACGAGGCGTTCAAACTGCTGCTACCCGAGGCCCGCCTCGTGGTCTTGCCGACCGTGTTCGTCATCGACGATCGGCTGCGCCAAGCGGTCATGGACTGGATGGGCAAGAGCACCGACCAAGTCCGGCTCATCGTGGATGAAGCCCACCACCTGCCGGAAGCCGTCCGGGCCCACCACAGTCCTCGGCTGGGGCTAGCTACCATCGAGCGGGCCCTCAAGGAAGCCGAAGAGGTGGACGACCCGACCCTCGGAGGCAGGGTCCTCGCCACATCACTCCTGACGACGCTGCACGAGGTCATACGGGAGCTCTGTGACGAGCACGCCCCTGACAGCGACGACGGCTGGCTCCCCCAGGACCAGACCAACGAGACATTGATGCTGCGCTTCGGAGCGCCCGGGCCGGCCCTGGAACGGATAGCAGCCGAACTGGAAGATTGGGGGGAGGCCATCCGGGAGAGGCGGCGGGTCGACGGCCGTCTGCCACGCTCGTACCTGGGCGCGGTGGGCTCGTTCCTTCGTTTTTGGCTCGCCGAACGGGATGCGCCGTACGTGCACCTGGTCCTTCGCGAGCCAAGGCCTGCCCTCGAGGCGTACTTGCTTGATCCGGCACCCAAGTGTCGCTTCCTCCGTGATTTTGCCAGTTCCATCCATATCAGTGGCACCCTGGCGCCGGTCGAGGAGCACCGCCGGCTGATCGGCTTGCCCAACACGGCCGTGACGCTCGTCCAACCCAGCCCCTTTGACCCTGAAAGGCTGCGTTTGTACGGCCTGCTCGGGGTGCAGCGTCAGCACAAGGGCGATGCCGCCATCGTGGCCAAACAACAGGACCTTGCCCGAGGCCTCTTGCAGGGCTGGCAAGGCCGGATGGCCGTGTTCTTCCCGAGCCACCAGATGCTGCGGGACTACGTCGAAGAAGGCTTCCTGCACGGCTTGGATGCGGCCGTTTACGAGGAGTCCCCCGGCATGGCCCAGAACGAACTGCAGGCGATGCTGCGGCGGTTTCGCCAGGACCCGGCGCCCCGCACGATCCTGGTGGGTGTGCTTGGAGGTCGGCTCACAGAAGGTGTCGATTATCCGGGGGACGTGCTCGAGAAGATGCTCATCTTGGGCGTGCCCTATCCCCGACCATCGGCCCGGTCCACAGCACTCATCCACCACTTCGATCGGGAGGATGGTCGGGGCTGGAAAGTCGCCGTCCATGACCCCACGGGGCGGACCCTGCGACAAGCCGTCGGCCGCCTCATCCGGGGCCCGGAAGACCAGGGGACGGCGGTCATTCTTGATGACCGTGTGGTGCGCTTCCGAGACCACCTGCCACGGCTTCGGATGGTCAATAAAGTCGGGGACTGCATTGACAACCCGGCCCACCAACAGGAGGGTTTTGCCCGGGCGAGTCGCTTGTAGGCTCTCTGTTACCAATCAAACAATCGTTGGTTATCACACACTGGCTTCAAACGAAACAGATATCTATGCAACCGAAATGATGCTCAACTAGGAAGCGGTGCTGGAACCTTTTGAGTGCATCCCATCCCCTCCTCGTGAGGCCAGCCCCTTCCCACCTTCTTTTGAAACCGCTCAGCGGAGCGTCCGCTGGACGCCCGCCGTGTTGAGCGTGGATCAGTCCCAGCGCGTCTTCTGGGCCACGTCGTAGTTGCGGATCGCAACGTACGTGCCGTGGGTGCTGACGGCCTTGATCTTGTCAAGATCCTCGGCGGAGAGCTCCATGTCTTCGAGCTTCAAGACGTCCTTGAAGCCGCCCCGGGAGCTGGGTAGGTTCATCGACAAGGAAATCACCTTACGAGAACCGTCAACGGGCAGGCCTAGCGCTGCAAGGACCTCAAGGGCTTTGCCAGCGGCGATGTGGTCAAGGACGGTACCATCGCGGATCGGGACGATCTTGAATTCTTTCATAGGGCTCCCACCAGGTGTGCAAGGACGGCCATGCGAACAGGCACGCCATTCCAGGCTTGCTCAAAATACTTGGCCGACGGCAGGGAATCCACGTCCTCAGCGATCTCGTCGACGCGGGGCAATGGATGCATCACGATGGCCTTGGATCCGTTGCGTTCCAGCAAGGCGCGATCGACGCGGAGGCGGCCTCGGGCGGCCTCGTATGCCGCCGGGTCGGCGAAGCGCTCCCGCTGCACCCGCGTGACGTAAAGGACGTCTGCGCTGGCTGCGGCCTCGTCGAGGGACACGACCTTGGCATCCCCGCTGGGCAGATCGAGGCCGGGGGCCGGAACTGCCAGAACGGTGGTGCCGAGGCGCTGTAGGGCGGGGACGAGGCTGTGGACGGTGCGTCCATAGCGCAGGTCACCGACCACGGCCACGGTCTTGCCCTTTAGGCCCCCCAGCAGGCGTCGCATGGTGAACAGATCCAGCAAGGTCTGCGTGGGGTGTTCCCCGGCGCCGTCGCCGGCATTGATGACCGGGATGCCCGAGACGGCCGCCGCGCGGTGCGCAGCACCTGTTTCAGGGTGGCGCATCACGAGGACATCTGCGTAGCCGGACAGGACCTTGACGGTGTCTTCGAGAGTCTCGCCTTTGCTGCCACTCGTCGTGGCGGCATCTGCGAAACCGATGACACCTGCGCCGAGGCGGTGAGCTGCTGACTCGAAGCTGAGGCGCGTGCGGGTGCTGGGTTCGAAGAACGCCGTGCACACCACGTAGCCACGCAGCATGTCCGCATGGCCCGTGGGGTCCTGCGCCATCGCCTCCGCGGCGTCGAGGATCTGGATGACCTCGGCGTCCGAGAGGTCAGTCACGCTCGTGAGGGAGCGGCCAGCCAGCTCAGAGGTCATGGATGTGGCTCAGATCCTCCGCTTTTGGGCTTGACTGACCACCACCTCCGATGAAGCGGTTCGAGAGTTGCTTCAGCCAGATGGGGGTGATGAACGTCGTCAGCATCACGACCAGGATGATGGCCGTGTATTGCCAGTTCACGATGAGGCCGGTGCTGAGGCCCAGGGCCGCGAAGATCAGGCCGACTTCGCCACGGGGGCTCATGCCGACACCGACCACCAGCTTGCTGGCTTGGCCACCCTTGGTGACACCCCAGCCGCAGGCCAGCTTGGCGGCCATGGCCAGGACGGTCATGACGACACCAATGAGCAGCACCGGGATGACCACGCTGTTGCCAGCGGCATCGGTCATCTGGGTCACGTCGACACGCATGCCGAGGGTGACGAAGAAGAAGCTGACGAAGATGGCCGCGATGGGGCGCATGTCCGAGAAGATGGCGTGGGCGTGCTTGGTCTGGGCAAGGATCAGGCCGCCGGCGAAGGCGCCGACGATGTCCGCCAGGCCGAAAACCGTGGCCAGGTAGGCCATCAGAAGGGCGAAGACGATGGCGAGCGCCACGGGGAAGCCCTTGACGCGGAAGCGGTCGACCATGGCATCGTAAGCCGGCGGGATGAACTTCAATCCGACCAGGAGGCTCACAATGAGGAAACCAATGGCCTTGGCTGCGATGATGGAGACCGCGACGGTGTCCACCTGGGTGCCTGCCAGGGCCGCTTGGACCATGGCTGCGACGATGGCCAGGATGATCAGGCCTGCGATGTCGTCGATGACTGCAGCGCCGAGGATGATCTTGGTCTCGTTCGTGTTGAGGCGGTTCATGTCACCCAGCACGCGGGCGGTGATGCCGACACTCGTAGCTGTCAGCGTGGCGCCGACGAAGATGTGCAGTAGGTGCTCTTGGCCCAGCAGTTCTCCAGCGGCTCGCCAACCATCCCAATAATTGGTCAGGGCCCAGCTGGCGCCGAAGCCGACGACGAAGGAGCCCACGACGCCGATGAGGGCGACGATGAGGCTGCTGGAACCGACACGGGCCAGTTCCTTGACGTCGGACTCTAGGCCGACCTCGAAGAGAAGCAGGATGACGCCGATGGTGGCCAGGGCGCCAAGAATCTCGATGGCGCTGATCTCAGCGCTATTCTTGGAGAAGAATTCGCCCAGGTGCGTCGCGTTCTCCTCTACATCGTGGTGTGCCGCGGCGACTTTGGCTTCCGCAGCCGCGATCATGGACGCATTGCCAGTCGCCTGAGCCGCCTGAAGCTCCTTCTCAGCGGCAGCCAGGTGGGCCTCCGCTTCGTGAAGGTCGTCTTCGATGTGATGTAGTTCTCCTTCGGTGTTGAAATCGGGCATGCCGATGAAGCCGCCCAATAAGGCGGCTCCAAGGACGATACCCATCAACAATTCACCCAGAACAGCGGGTTGTTTGAAGCGCTCTGCAAACTCGCCGCCGAGCTTGGCGCCGAGGATGATGATGAGGATGCTCAGCAGAATCGGTTCAGGACCACCAGACATGACAGGGGTGCCGACCCACTCGATATTGAAAAAGGGGTCTGCGCCCAGAGGGGGTCCAATGCCGATGCAGGGCGCAGCGATTATGTATGGGTCCCAAGTCGGCGGATTTGCCTCGGCTCGCTGGGCTGGTGGTCTAGGGGTTATGACATCGCTTTTACAAGGCGAGAATCGCTGGTTCAAATCCGGCCCAGCCCACTGAGGCGCCACCCTTAGGGGTGGGAGTAGCAAAACAGTCCCATAGTGTAGTGGTCAATCATCCGGGATTCTGGTTCCTGGGACTGCGGTTCGAATCCGCATGGGACTACTTTCGCCAGCGGCGAACCCTGTTCAACCTTGAGCAGGGGCTCCGTCGCTAGGCAAGCTCCGTTGAGCTGGAACGATTTGAGGACCGATCAGCCGAATTGCGCGACCAGCATGATCACCGTCACCAGCAAGGCGATGGCGAGGCCCATGCTCGCGATGTAGACGAGCTTGCTCCAGTACCAGATCTTGCGCCCGTCCAGGTTCCAGATGGGCAACATGTTGAACACGCAAAGCAGCGCGTTGACTTGGGCCACCGTCGCCATGGTGCTCGGCCGAAACGCCTCC
>JBFGSX010000101.1:0-6705 GCA_041566495.1 Thermoplasmatota archaeon | reverse complement strand
CGCGGGCTGGTGGGGCACGAGGAGCGCCACCCCGGGCCGAGTGAAAAGAAGCGTGGATGGTTGCAAGGAATCGAAGGGCGTGCCAGAACCGTTAATGCCCGGCAGCCGGGTGGCGTGTGCATGCGAGTGCTGATGATGATCCTCCTGCTTACCTTGGCTGGGTGCGCGGGCCCATCGGACGAATCGACGATGAACACACGCCCCACGGAGCCGAAGCTGACTGATTTCTGGGGGGCGGCCGAACGGATGACCATCATGGACGACACCATTTCCACGACCACTTTCATCGGAGGCACCGGTGGCGCATGGGTGACGTTCTGGCCCACCCAAGCCACGGTCCCTCTGGGTACCGCTGCATTGACCATCGTGATGTCACAAGTGGAGACGTTCGGCAAACACGATGACGTCGAGCTGCGCTACCAGACCGCCGCGGATGACCAATGGCACGACGTGGAAGGCTTCGCCCTGGGCGAACCCGCCCAAATCCCCGTACGAACAGGCGATGCCGATCCCCCAGGCCAGGATATCACCAGTTGGCGATTCCGTCTCTACTACCCCCCGCAGAACACCCAGCAAGCCACAGGAAGCGTCTCGGAGGCACACGTCTCGATGACGGCCCATCGTGGCGACGCCTTGCCGCCTCTTGATGCACGCGAGCCTTGGACCGGGGAACGCCTCGAATTGTTCTCGGCCAGCGGCGAAGCCAGCGGATTGTACAATGGCGCCGCTTGTTACGGCGTCACCGGCTGCCCGGCGCCGCAACGCCCCGCCGAACCCATCCCGATGGAGGCCCGCTTCATCGAGATCAAGGTTGACCACGCAGCCACGTTCCTCCCCGAAGTCCGCTTCCACACCGGGCATTCCTGGGCCTGGCAGGAGGCTCCCAGGACATTGAGCGCGCCCACACAGACCATTTTCCGGGTGGCCGTGGACGAGCCGGACAGCATCTACGCCAGCAAGAGCGCATGGGCCTTCGAACTACGCGGAGACGTGCCCACGTCTGCTGACCCGACAATCGGCCAGTTCGAGTGGCAGGCCTACGCGCTGGCCTGAAGGGGAATCTCGGCGAGGCGCTGGTAGATCGGGCCCACCTTGGTCAATTGGGAGCGGTACAGGATGACCTTGTCCAAGACGCCCTCCCCTAGGACCGTGTCCTTGTGGTGGTCGATGAACGAGGAGATGTCACGAGCCGTGGGCAGACGGGCCATCGTGGCATGGGCGACGAAATCCTGCGTGGCGGGCTCGCCCAGGTGAGCCGTGGCCTTGGTGATATCCTGGGCCAGTTCACGCAATCCATCGGCCAGGACCTTGACCCACACGATGCGAGCGCGCTTGGGGCCCTGGAAGGCGCCTAGGCCCTTGATCTGGCACTTCATGGCGCTGTGCTTGGCGACGACCTTGTACAGGGCATCTTCCACGGTGCGCGGATCCGCGACCTCTCCTAGGAAGCGAAGGGTCACATGCCAAGTGCCGGGAGGTACGGGCTTGGCATCCTTCTCCTGCTGACGGAGGGCATGGGTCACCTGGTTGATCCGGGAATCGACCGGGATGGGGATGCCGATGAAGAGGCGCACAACCCCGCGAGACCGGCCCCAGACATGGCCGTTGCGGGCCGTCACGGTCAAAAGGGGGACCCTCGTCGCGCGGTTTGTACCTCGGTACACCACACAGTCCCATAGTGTAGTGGTCAACCGTCCAGGCCTCACGACCTGGCCTCGCGACCACTCCCCTCTGGGGCTACGCACCAGTCCCATAGTGTAGTGGTCAATCATCTGGGCCTTTGGAGCCCGGGACTCCGGTTCGAATCCGGGTGGGACTACTTTCTCCTCCTCTAGCGGCACCGACCGCTTCGCTCGGAGGGTTCGAATCCGGGTGGGACTACTTTCTCCTCCTCTAGCGGCACCGACCGCTTCGCTCGGAGGGTTCGAATCCGGCTTGGCCATGAATTGCGACGCCTTTTTGGAAGCGCGCCGCTTGCCCAACACCTGCACCGGGGCTTCGCTGCCGCCCGGAGCCTTTCGTCCATGAAGTCACTCTGCGCTGTTGTCGTTCTCCTGATCGTCCTGAGCGGCTGCGCCGCCACACCCGAGGAGACCTGGGCCGCCACGACGCCCGTCGCTGACGAGTCCCTGGTGCCAGAGCCTGAACCGCAAGCGAGTCCACAGCCGGATCCGGAGCCCGAACCAGAACCAGACCCAGAGCCCGAACCAGACCCCGAACCAGACCCCGAACCAGACCCCGAACCCGAGCCAGAGCCCGAGCCACAACCAGATCCGGAACCAGAATCGGAGCCTCAACCGGACCCGAAACCGAAGCCGGACCCACCACAACAACTCCCTCTGTTGTTGTCCATGACGATCACGCCCCAGCAGCCACACCCAACGGTGGGCCAGTGGGCCGAATTCGCCATCAGCGTCGTGACCGACGAAGGCGAAGGCGCGCCCTCCACGATCACCGCAGCACACGGACCCTCAACCACATACACATACGCGGAGGGCACCCTCCGCATCCTCACCACCAATCCCGCTCCGCAGACGCTCACCGTGACTGCCCATGCGCGAAACAGCATCGACGAGTCCCTGGCGATCGACGCCTGGGGCCAAGCCATCGCATTCCCTGCCGAGCCCAGGCCGCAGCACACCATCCGCCCAGGCATGGAAAGCAGCGTCTGCACCACCAATTTCCTGTTCCATTACCAGTACGAGCGCTACTTCCTCGGCAGCGCGGCCCATTGCGTCGACTCCAGCAGCGACACCAATGGCTGCAATGCGTCTGGTACGCCCATTGGAGCCAACGAACGTCTGGAAGGCGGCATCACCGGGACCGTGGCATACAATGGTTGGACTGCCATGATCAACAATGGTGAGACGAGCAACGATGCCTGTCGCGGCCACGACTGGGCCCTGATCGAAATCCCGAGCCAGCACTGGGACAAGATGCACCCGAAGGCATACGGCATCGTGGGCCACGTCAAGGGACTGGGCGATTGTCGGGACATCAGTGCGGCCCCGGACCTCGGCAACCCCATCCAACTCGTGGCGTACGGCCGCAGCAACCTGCGCAGCGGCCTCGGCCTCATCGGCGCCCCTGATCGCGAAGTGGACGACAAACAAGGCGTCTATCTGGGCCACGCGTACGGTGGCCAGAAGTGCAACGTGTACCTTCTGACACCGGGCATCCCCGGGGATAGCGGCGGACCCCTGGCGACCCCAGACGGGCTGGCGCTGGGTGCCGCAAGCACCATCAGCCTGCTCGGCGGCTCCAACCATTATACCAACATCGCCGCGAGCCTCGAGATGATGCAGCGGTATGTGGGTTGGGCCCCAGAGCTCGTCACGAGCGCCTGAGTATCAAAGGAAAGGCTCGACGTGCTTCCACGATGCCCCACCCAGGCGTTCGGGCACGTCACGGCCAAGGATGATCATCATGTCGCCCATCTGCTGGACGAACGAGTTGACCCAGACAAAGTGGCCGTCCTTGTGCCGCATCCGGTATGTGGCGTTGATCGGGCCCTTGTGCAATGAGGCCATGACGGTCGCCGAGAGGTGCAGTTCGTCCTCGTGGAACACCTCCTGGGGCTTCAGCGTCTTGAACGCCTCGGGTTCATAGCCGAGGAACTTGGTCACTTGGGGAGAGACGAAGAGGTAGTGACCATCTAGGGAAACGAGTCGGAACCACAGACTGTCGTCGCTCATCAGGCCCTGACCGACGGGGGAATCGACGAATGCCTTGGCCTCTGGGCCGAGGGGTTCCATGCAGGCTCCTGTAGGGCGTGGCGCCTTTAACCTTCAGCGTCGATTTTTTCGATCCAGCCGTTGGCTTCGGCTTGCCGCAGCATCCGACGGAACGCTTGGGTCTCCATGCCGGTGACGCTGATGGTCTGGCCACTATGGTAGCGTTCATCTTTCTCCCAGTCACGGAACGCCTTGCGTACGACGAACTGGCCTTGCACGCCGCTCTGGGTGAACTTGGCCAGTTGCTTGCTGGTCCAGGCCGTGCTGAAGTTGCCGGGGAAGACGCCGACCCGTTGGTGGGCGACGACAGCGATGTGATCACAGACGCGGTCAAGGAATGCACGGTCGTGGCTCACGACGAGCACGGTGCCTTCGTATTCTTTGAGGGCGCCCGCGACGATGCGTTGGCTCTCCATGTCCAAGTGGTTCGTGGGTTCGTCGAGCACCAGCACGTTGTGCTTTTCGGCGATGAACTTGGCAAGGGCCAAGCGGGCCCGCTCGCCGCCACTGAGTTGCTCGACGGTCTTGAAGACGGTGTCCCCGCTGAACTGGAAGCGCCCCAAGAGGCCGCGGCTCCATTCGTCCGGAGGCGGGGGGTCACGCAGGGTCCTGGCTTCGTCGATGAGTGTGCGGTCGTGCTGGAGGGTCGTGTGGTGCTGGTCGAAGTAGCCCAGTTCGACCCTCTTGCCCCACTTGATCTCCCCACTGTCTGCAGGGATCTGCCCGAGCAGGACCTTCAGGAGCGTTGATTTGCCGCAGCCGTTGGGGCCAATGATGCCGATCTTCTGGCCGCCTTCGATGTCGAGGTTGACGCCGCTGAAGAGCAGGCGGTCCCCGAATCGCTTGCTGACATCCTCTGCAAGGAGGACCTCCCGGGGCACCCGCTCGGTGTCGAACCATAGGCGGAAGTTCTTGCGCACAGTCGGGGCCTCGGCGGTCTCCTGGCTTTGTTGGGAAAGGCGGGTCTTGCGACTCTTGACCTGGGCGTCGAAGCGGTTGCGCGCCTTGAGCTGCTCAATGATCGCCAGTTGCCGCTTGACTTCGTTGTAGTCTCGCTTCTTCTTGGCTTGCAGAGCCTTGGAGTAAGCAGCTCGCTGGCCCAGGTAAGACGTGTAGTTGCCTTCGTAGGGGTAGACCTGTTGGTGGTCCACTTCGAAGACGCGATCAGCGACGTTGTCGAGCAAGTATTGGTCGTGTGCGGCGACGACGACGCTGCCTTGGAGGTTGATGAGGAAGTCTTCGATGAACTCCACCGTGGGGATGTCCATGTGGTTGGTGGGTTCGTCGAGCAGCAAAAGGTCGGTGTCCTTGGCCGCGGTGAGCGTCTTGCACAGCAACACCTTGCTGCGTTCGCCACCAGAGAGGTCACCGAACTTGGCATCCATGATGCCTTCCGGGACACCGAGGTCGTTCAGGAGCGGATTGCTGCTGGCATCGCCTTTGCTCATCTCCGTGGCCGCGTCGGCCTGCAGTTCGGAGTAGCGCTCCATTTTCTCGTTGGCGTCGGGTTCGTCCCACGCCCCGGGGCTCCCCATCCATGCTTCGATCGCGGCGATCTCGTCTTGCAGTTTGCGGGCCACGGCGGTGGGCGCAGCAAGCAGGTCGGCGACGAGGGTCTCCGGGGGAAGGTCTGGTACCTGGGGGAGGTAGGCGACGCGCAAATCGGCCTGGGTCTCGAATTCGCCCAGATCCGGTTTGAGTTGACCAGCCAGGAGCTTGAACATGGTCGTCTTGCCGGCGCCATTGGGGCCGACCAAGGCGATCTTGTCCCCGGGCTTCATGAGGAAGCTGGCGCCACGCAGGACATGCGTCCCGCCGTAACTGAAGTGGATGTCCTCGGCCTGGATGAGCGGGCGCACTATGAGCGGCGAGTCGGGCCTTGCTCTTGGGGTTGACGCCTACTGACCGTCCCCGGCATCTTCGTCTTCGTCTTCCCAATCCTCGCTCTCGGGGCCAGGGTGGAAGCCGATGGGGAGGTCCGGTTCGACGGGCCCCTTGTCGAAGTCGTACGGGAACTGGTTCCAGTACGGGGAGTCGTCGAGCACGTGGTAGCGCCCGTTCTCACTGTGGATGCCACGGATGAGGTGGCTGCCGATGCGGTCGACGTGGTACAGGATGGTGCCTTGGAACAGGGTCTCGCCGATCTGCTTGTAGAAGCGGCCGCAGACCGTCAGCGCGATGGTCTTGTCCGTGATGAACTCGTCCAAGTAGTGCGCCATGTGGTAGGCACTGGGGAGTTCGATGTGCGGCCGGATCGTGATCTCCTCACGCAGACCGTGCAGGATCATCAACGGGACTGGCGTCTCGCCGTCCTTGACGGTGCTATCGTGATAGGACCGGATGATGCGTTTGCACGTCTCGTCGTCGAGCATGCTCCAAGTCGCCCGAGGTGGGCCCTGATTTCAAGATTGGGGTCAGTGCTGCACCAGCCAAGACGTGCCGCGAGACGGTTCAGGCTACGTTGACGGTGCGTCGGCTCTCGTCGGCGACCAAGGCCAGGCCATCGCGGGTGGGGTGGTCGAAGACACCATGGACACCTTTGGCGCGGATGAAGCCCGGAGGGATGTAGGCGAGGAGCACCAGGGCGGCGGCCAAGACCCCCATGAGTTGGCTGATGAGCTGGGCACCGAACGGGTTCTCGGCAAGGGAGAGCACGGCACGCATGACGCTGCTGATGGCGGAGAAGCCGAACCACAGGATGAATGCGCCGCTGACCATGGCGATGCGGTACTTGACGGTCAGGTCATCGGCGCGCCTGTACAGCGCCACGTAGGCGATGGCGGCCGCCAGAGGGGGGCCGATGAGGCCGAGGGACAACAGCAGGGACCACGGGCTGCTGGCCCCGAGGGGGTTGTGGTAGGCCCAGACGGCGTTGTCGCTGCTCATGTCGATGAAGGGCCGTTGGATCTCGGTGATGACGACAAAGTAGACGAACAGCACGCCGTAGAAGACGACGGAGGCAACGAACATG
>JBFGSX010000100.1:0-6708 GCA_041566495.1 Thermoplasmatota archaeon | reverse complement strand
CCCCTCTTGAAGAGGCGTCCGATCCACCTGATCGGGTCGAAATACTGGTCTGCCACCCGTTCCTTCAGGGGGATGATCGCGTTGTCCGTGATGTGGATGGTCTCCGGACAGACCTCGGTGCAGCACTTGGTGATGTTGCACATGCCGATGCCGCCCTTGTTCCAGATGTCGTCGAGACGGTCCGCTTCGTCAGCGGGATGCATCTCGAGGCTGGCGTAGCGCACCATGAAGCGCGGGCCTTGGAAGACGTCGTGCTTCTCGTGGGTGCGCAGTACGTGGCAGACGTCCTGGCAGAGGAAGCACTCGATGCACTTGCGGAACTCTTGCACGCGGTCGACGTCCTGTTGCTGGATGTTGAACTCGCCCTTGGCCTTCTCGGCGTCGGTCATGTCACGAGGCGTGAACGGCGTGATGCGCTTGTTCTGCTCGTAGTTCCAGGAGACGTCGGTGACCAGGTCCTTGATGACCGGGAACGCCTTGATGGGGGAGACCCGGATAGGCTTGGACGTGTCCAGGTCCTCCAGGCGGGTCATGCACATCAGGCGAGGCTTGCCGTCGATCTCGGCGGCGCAGGAGCCGCACTTGCCGGCCTTGCAGTTCCAGCGGCAAGCCAGGTCAGTGGCTTGTTCCTTCTGGATCTCATGGATGCAGTCCAACACCACCAGACCGGGAGTCTTGGGGATGGTGTAGTCCTGGTATATGCCGACACCCTTGCCGCGGTACACCTTCATGGTGACCTTCTCGCCGGTGTCCAGGTCTTCGTCGAACGTCAGGCCGCCGGAACCGCCGCCGATCGCGCCAGCGACACCAGGGTCACTGTTGACATCGCCACCCATCTAGTTACCCCCCGAGGTAGGACCGCTTCGCTCGGAGCCTCCGGGGGCAGCTGCCAAGAGGCCAGCATCGCCCTTGATGGCATCCACGCCGCTTTCCACGACCGCCTTCAGGCCTTCGGGCCATTCGCGTAGGGATTCGGCGTCGACGCTCATGCTACCATCGGGCAGCATCTTGGTGACGGAGTTGACGGTGTTCCAGTGACCTTCGTCGGTGGTCGGGAAGTCACCGCGGGTGTGTCCGCCGCGGCTCTCTTCGCGTTGCAGGGCGCAGCGTGCGACAGCTTCGGCGCAGATGACCATGTTCTGCAGGTCGAGAGCCAAGTGCCAGCCTGGGTTGAACAGGGTGTCACCGCTGGCGGAGACGGTCTCGACCTTCTTGGCGATGTCCCCGATGGCGTGGATGGCTTGCTCTAGGTCGTCACCGAAGCGGATCATGTTGACCCAGTCGTTCATGACGTTCTGGAGTTCTTCCCAGACCGCGGCCGGGGTGGGGCCGCCCAAGCGGTTGAGTGGTGCGAGGGCTTCCTCGACCGCCTTCGCGACAGCGGCGTTGTCCAGGGCAGGGGCCGCGGCGTCCATGGCGTACTTGGCGGCGTGCTCACCGGCGCGCTTGCCAAAGACAAGCAGATCGGAGAGGCTGTTGCCACCGAGGCGGTTGGCACCGTGCAGGCCAGCAGCGGATTCGCCGCAGGCGAACAGGCCGGGGACCTTGGTCATGGCCGAGTCGGCTTCGACGCGGATGCCGCCCATGGTGTAGTGCATCGTGGGGCCCACTTCCATGGGTTCCTTGGTGATGTCCACGCCGGCCAGTTCCTTGAACTGGTGGTACATGGACGGGAGCTTCTTCTTGACGTAGTCCGGGTCGCGCCAGGAGATGTCAAGGAAGGCGCCGCCACGGGGGCTGCCGCGGCCGGCCTTGACTTCAGACAGGATGGCGCGGGCCACCACGTCACGGGTGAGGAGTTCCGGCGGGCGGCGGGCGCTCTTGTCGCCATTGAGCCAGCGTTCGCCTTCTTCCTCGGTCTCGGCGTAGTCGCCCTTGAACATGTCCGGTACGTAGCGGAACATGAAGCGCTCGCCTTCGGAGTTGGTGAGCTTGCCACCTTCGCCACGGACACCCTCGGTGACGAGGATACCCCGGACCGACGGGGGCCAGATCATGCCGGTAGGGTGGAACTGCAGGAATTCCATGTCGATCAGCTCAGCGCCGGCCTGGTAGGCCAGACTGTACCCGTCGCCGGTGTACTCCCAGCTGTTGCTGGTGATCTTGTACATCTTGCCCAGGCCACCGGTCGCCATGACGACCGCCTTGGCACTGAAGGCGTGGAAGGTGCCGGTCTCGCGCTCGTAGGCCAGGGCGCCGCTGATGCGGTCGCCGTCCTTGAACAGCTTCGTGACGCTGTGCTCCATGAAGACGTCGATGCCACTGTGGACACCCTTGTCTTGGAGCGTGCGGATGATCTCGAGACCAGTACGGTCACCGACGTGGGCGAGGCGGGGGAAGGTGTGACCGCCGAAGTTGCGCTGGTTGAGCCAGCCTTCCTTGCTGCGATCGAAGACGGCGCCCCACATCTCGAGCTCACGGACACGATCCGGGGCTTCCTTGGCGTGGAGTTCCGCCATGCGGATGTTGTTGAGGAACTTGCCACCGCGCATGGTGTCTCGGAAGTGGACCTTCCAGTTGTCGCGGTCGTCGACGTTGCGCAGACCAGCCGCGCAGCCGCCTTCGGCCATGACCGTGTGGGCCTTGCCGAGCAGGCTCTTGCTGAGCATGGCGGTCTTGGCGCCCATGGCACTGGCTTCGACGGCGGCCCGGAGACCGGCGCCACCGGCACCGATGACGAGGACGTCGTACTCGTGGTGGACGGTCTGGCTCATGCGGGCAGACCTCCGATGAATTCGATGGCGTTCATGTCGATGTACCGGAGGTAAAGGTCGGCGACGACGATGCTGACCATGGAAGCGAGCGCGAAGAAAGCGTGCTTCTGGTTGAGGGTCGTGACACCTTGCCACATGCCGTGGCTGGATTGGTTGACTGCGGTGCAGCTGAAGCAGTCGATGCGGCCACCGATCAGGTGGCGGAAGGCGTGGCAGCCGAAGACGTAGCCACCCAGCAGGATGATGTCGATGGCCAGCAGGACGGTGCCGATGCCCACGTAGACGTTGCCGCCGTGGAAGATGTCCTTGACCCAGCCCACCAAGTGCAGCACCCAGAGGAGGATGGTCGCGTACAGGAAGTAGCGGTGGAGGTTCTGGAAGATCATCAGGCGGGTCTCGCCCTTGTAGTCCTTGCCTTTCCAGGCTTCAGTGGAGCACGCGGCAGGGCGGGCGACGAAGCTGCGGTAGTAGGCGCGGCGGAAGTAGTAGCAAGTGAACCGGAAGCCAGCGGGGAACGGCAGGAGGATGAATCCGGGGTAGCCCAGGAATGGCGCGGCGGCCACGAGGCCGGCGGGCATGAGCCAGGTCAGGTCCCAGGCCACGAAAGGCGACTGGTAGTGGTATGCACCGTGGGCGACCGTCGGGTCGGCGCCCATTTCGAAGACGCGGAACATCGAGTACGCGACGAACAGCGTCAAGGCGATCACAAGCGTCACTGGCTGGGCCCACCAGTTGTCCAACCGCCACGTACTGAACGTCTTGGTCGGATGAGCGGGCTGCAGGTCCGGAACCATCCGGGTTGGCGCACGGGAGGTGGTTAAAAAAGCGCTTGGCGCTGAGTCGGTCAGCCAAGAAGCGATCTCCAGGGCCGTCCCAGGAGGGGATGGGGGTGACGCGCCATGGCGCACCCAGGGCCTCAAGGGCACCCGACAAGGCTTATCCCGGCCGACCTAGGTCGATGCGTATGCGCTGGTCTGTGCTGTTGCTGTCCCTATTGTTCATCCCCTTGGTCGCGGGGCAGGCCCCGACGGTCCAGGACGTGACCCTGACCGGCCATGATGGCATTGACATCAATGCCCGTTTGTACACCCCGGCGGTGACGCCAGCGCCGGCGATCCTCATCACCCACGGCTGGAACGACAACATCGATTCCACGAACACGGTGACCTTTGCCGAGCGCTATGCGGCCCTGGGCTACGTGGTCCTCGCATACGACTCCCGTGGCTGGGGCAAGTCCGGAGGCGAGGTCGAATTGAACGGCCCATCCGAGGTCAAGGACGCCCAGGCCCTCATCACCTACCTCTCCACCTTGGACGCCGTCCTGCAAGACGGCCCCGACGACCCCCGGGTCGGCATGATCGGCCAGAGCTACGCCGGCGGCATCCAGTTCCTAACCGCCCAGGTGGACCCACGTATCGACGCCATCGCGCCGTTCGCGACTTGGAGCAACCTCATGACGTCCCTCGCCCCGGGCGACGTCATCAAGCGTGGCTGGGTCGACCTGCTGTTCGGCTCGGGCCAGCTCAGCGCCCGAGGCGTCAAACCTGGCGAGACGGACCCTACTCGGTTCGACCCGAACCCGTCTGGCCCCATGACGCCGCTGACCGCATGGTACGCTGAACTCACCGCCACCAACCAGATCAGCGACGATATCCGCAACGAGATGGGCGTCGTGCGTTCCCTGAGCCCGGGGACCTTGACCACCCCCACCTTCCTGGTCCAGGGTTGGCCAGACACCCTGTTCACCCCATCCAACGCATTGACCACCTACGGCGATCTGCGAACCCGCGGCGTCGATGCTCGCATCGCGTTCATCCACGGCGGGCACGGCTTCGGGAACTACAACACCAACGAGGCCGTCATGACGGCGGTCGACGACTTCTTCGCCCAGCACCTGCGAGACGAACTGCCCAGCATGGCACCCTACCCTGTGCTGCGCTACCGCTACGCGGAGGACGACGTCGTCGGCGAACTACAATGGCCCCCGGCAGGCACCGCAGGCACCCTATGGCACCTCACGGATGACGGCTTGAGCCGCGCCCCCGGAGACCTGTCACAGACGCTGACCGTCCCGCCACTTCCCGCCTACTGCACAGAGATCTCCAATTTCCAAGGAGACACCGCGTCGCAATGTGGCCAGGGGGTCTCCGGTACCTTCCACACCTTCGCATCCCCACCACTGGACGTCGCCACGGAGGTGACCGGCGCAGCACAACTCGTGGTGCCCATCCAAAGCACCCAGACCCAGGAGGTCTTCCTGTTCTTCCAGCTGGTGGATGTCGCCCCGGACGGCAGTGAGACCCCGGTGCTCGCCCAGGTGTCCCCGTTCCGCGACGCGGCCACGGCCACGTCGGCGTTCGTCAGCCTACCCGCCGTATCCCACACGTTCCCTGCAGGACACAGCATCGGCGTCAAGGTCACGACGACCGACCTGACATACCATGGCGCCCGGGAAGCCGGGCAGGTGACCCTCGGCGACAGCGCCTCCCCTGCGTTGCTGCTCCTCCCCACCACCCCCAAAGACGCCCATGGGGACCGCCAAGCCCCCAGCGTGACCCGCATGTCCTCGTTCGGCGAAGCCATCGAAAGCGAATCCAACAACACCCAGGCGGTGCGCTTCGAACTCCGCGACAACCTCGCGATCGGCTCGTTCAACGTCACCGCGTCGGGCGCCACTGTCAACACGACTGTGCTCGAGGCCACGGCGACCCGGCGTCTCATCGAAGTGCTGGCCAGCACCGACACGTGCGGCGAAGGCGTGGTGACCGTCACTGCGTACGACCTGGCCGGCCTCAACGCCAGCCGCACCGTGGACGTGGTGCCATGCCCGCCGACGCCCGCCGTCGAGGAAGCACCTGCCACCGATGGCAAGGACTCACCCGCGGGCTGGCTTGTGCTGCCCGTGCTGCTGGGCGCGTTCCTGCGTCGACGCTGGGCATAGGTTCTTCACCCAGGCCTCAGGTCTGACAGCATGGGTCGCTTCGGCCATTCGTGGAGTCTCTTCAAGACGAGCTTCGGTGTCATCAAGCAAGACAAGGAACTGCTCTGGATGCCGATCCTGAGCTTCCTGGCCAGTGCCGTCGCGATCGCCGGCATCGTCGGAGTCGGCTTCTTGGCAGGCATCTTCCCCACCGTGACCCAAGAAGACGGCAGCATCGACCCCGTCGCCGCAGCCCTCAGTTTCACCACCTACCTGCTCCTGGCCTTCGTCCAGGTCTACTTCCACGCCGCCACCGTGGCCGGCGCCAATGAACGCCTGGGCGGGGGCGACCCCACCCTTGGCTCGGCGCTGGGCAAAGCCAACAAGCACCTCGGGCGCCTGTTCCTGTGGGCCCTCGTCGTGGCCACCGTGAACGTCATCCTACAAGCGGTCCGCGAACGCAGCCCTGCCTTGATGCGCATCGTCATCGGCCTCGTGGGCACCGCGTGGAACCTGGCCACCTACTTCGTGGTCCCCATCCTCCTGTTCGAGGACAAGGGCATCGGCGGCGGCCTGAAGGGCTCCGGGAGCTACTTCAAGAAGACCTGGGGCCAGACCCTGGCAGGGGAGGTCGGCATCGGCTTCGCTGCCGGCGTCGTGACCATCCTACTGGCCCTTGGCGGCTTGGCCCTCAGCTTCGGCTTGTTCATGGTCCTAGGCGTCGCAGGCGCCATCGCGGGCATCGCCGTCACCGTGATCGCTGTCGTCATCGCCAGCATCATGTTCAGCGTCGCCAGCGCCGTCTACAAGACCGCCTTGTACCGCTACGCCAGCGGCGCAGGCGCCAGTGGACCCTTCGATGCCCAGATGCTGGGCGCCCAGTGGAAGCCCGTCAGCTGAAGCGGGCACGGACAGGCTGGGCCTGAAGGCTCAGTCGACCGGCAGACAGTGGACATCGAGCCCTTGGCGACTCGCTTGAGCGAGCGCCTTGCCTTCGGGTGACGAGGACTTGAAGCGGATCTTACCCTGGTTGCTGGCCTTGGCCTCACCCAGGACGGCCCCTTCGATCTCGAT
>JBFGSX010000099.1:0-6725 GCA_041566495.1 Thermoplasmatota archaeon | reverse complement strand
CTTCTGCTTCTTGGGGGGGCCGCGCTCTTGCTCGAGCTTCTCCTTGGCATCGACGTAGAGGTTGGTGAGTTCACCGAGTTTCATCTCATTGACCTCCTATCAGTGGGGCTCCGCCATCCCTTGCAGCCATACGATGAACATATGCAGCACCATCATGCCGAAGAGCAAGAAGGGCAGGATCCAGACGTGCAGCACGTACATGCGCGGGATGAGACCAGCGTTGATGTCGCTGCCGGCGAAGACCAGCTTGCCGACGAAGTCGCCCAGGTACGGGATGCTGTTGGCCATGTTCTGCCCGATGGTAGCCGCTGCGATGGCGAGCTGGTCGGCGGGCAAGAGGTAGCCGGAGTACGCGAAGAAGAACGTGATGCCGAGCAGAAGGACACCGAGGACCCAGTTGAGTTCACGGGGCTTCTTGTAGGCGCCGACGAAGTAGACGCGCATCATGTGTAGGAACACACATGCGACCATCATGTGAGCACCCCAGTGGTGGACGCCACGTAGGACGTACCCGAGGGTGACTTCCTGCATGATGAAGTCCACACTATCACGCGCATGGAATTGTTCCTGCGGTTGGTAGTTGGGGACGTAGTACATCGCCAGGATGACACCACTGATGGTGAGGATGATGAAACTGATGAACGCCAATCCACCCAGACAATAGAGAGGGTACCAGTACCAGATGGTGCGCAACTTGTAGCGCTCCGTGTGGCTGCGCGGCAGTTGGCGGTTGATGCTGATGCTCGCCCGCTTGGCCGCGTCGATGTGGTTGCGGATCCGGATGGAGTCATCCAGGTACGCGAGCGTCATGAGGTAGAAGCGGGCGAAGAAGCCGAGCTTCTTCTCCTTGGCCAGTTCCTCGTAGGCGCGCTTGCCTTGCTTGTGGGCTCGTTCTTCGCTCATGCGCTCCACCCCGCGGGGCGTGGGTTGAAGTCCACGAGGCCGAACGCCGGGGCGCTGCCTTGGCCAAGGGCTTCTTTGGGGCCGCTCTGGACGTGCTTGGCGACGCCGACGATGACGTTGCTGTAGCTTTCGCCCGTGGCGGTGTCAGTGTAACCAGCGACGTCGCTCTCGATGACGTTCAGGGGCGCCGGGGGCGGCGTGCCGGGAACGTTGAGGGCGAGGTCGTAGATGTCGTATTGTCCCTGGTGGCAGGGGCAGAGGATGCCGCCATCGTTGAAGCCGTCTTCATCGTAGTCGGCGACATCGTTGGAGGCGGGCTTGGAGTCAAGGAAGCCGACCGTGCAACCCAGGTGCTTGCACTTGCCGTCGTACACCATGATGAGGTGCTCGGGCTCAGTGGGGTGCTGGATGGCGAATTGCGCGGTGTTGTAGCCGCGCTTGGCCGAGGAGCCTTCCATGACCGACTTCTTGACCTTGTACACGACAGCGGGCAGGAAGTTCCATTCTGCGGTGACGACGACCGGCGGGTCGCCGGCGAGGTCGTCAAGGAGGATGGGGATCTTCGCGTTGGTCGTGGCGTCGCGGCGGATGACCGGGCCAGAGCCACTGCCACCCAGCGCATCGGGTGCGACGGCGGGCAGGAGTTGGGCCAGGGCACCGGGCACGAGGGCACCAGCGACGGCGAGGCGGACGGTGTTGCGGATGAACTCGCGGCGCGAAAGCAGCGCGGGTTTCTTCTCTGCGTCCTTGCCTTGGTATGGAACGTCGGTCACGAGAACTGCACCCCCTCATCTTCCCACTTGCGGAAGCGGCGCTTGGCGATGGTCACGTGGTCCATGAAGAAGCGCTGGTAGAGGAAAATGATGAAGCTCAGGGTGAAGAAGCACCCGGCGAGCCACACACTGACGATCTGTTGCTCGGAGATGAAGAGCTTGGCCAGGGGCGCTGCATGGACTTCTGGGGCCATGCGGTAGGCGCTGAGGGGCTCGGTGGTTCCGGGGAACAGGGTGATGTTCAGGATGAGCGCCACGAAGACGAACTCGATCACGGTCAATGCGACGATGCAGAGACCGATGAAGGCGGGGCGCTGGGCCTCCGTTTCACGGATGGTCTGGCCGGGCGTCTTGTTGGTCGCGATCTCAAGGCCCATGGCTTAACGGTCCTTGGCGTCGGTGTTGTGCGGGCTGACGAACTTGAGGTACACGAAGGCGAACAGGATGACGAACGTCATGCTGGCCAAGGCGATGAGGCCGAGCCAGTACTGGGGAAGTTCGACACCGAAGTGGATCTCGTGTTCCTCGACGGCGCCGAGTTGGGCACCGGCTTCGTCGGTCAGGGCGAAGTAATCACGGTAGACTTGGTCGCCTTCGTCGGGGGCACCGGAGCCATCGACGTCGTTGACCAGGAGCATGAAGGCCACCGCACCATCGGTGGGGGCGGTCCAGCCGACGGTCCATTCGGCCGCGCTGGGGTTGCTGTGGCTGGCTTCGAGGCCGCCACCGGTGATCTGCACATTGGCGTCACCAGCATCGACGAATTCACCGGCGCTGGCGGAGAGGTAGAAGCCGGCGCGGTTGCTGGCTTCGGGCATGAACTCATTGTTCAGCGTGATGGCGATCGTGTAGGATGCGTCGTGCTCGTATGCGCCGTTGACGACCTTGTTACCGTCCGCGTCGGTGATGGTCCACATGACCATGCCGTCTTCACGGGCCCAGAGGTGGTCAGAGCCACCGTGGCAGGACGTGCAGCCCCGTTCGGCGAAGTCGCCGGGGATGGGAGTCGCACTTTCGGAGTTCAATCCGGTGCTGGCACCAAAGGCGTTCGGCGCGATGGCCATGAGCATGGCCGCTAGGAGGACCAAAGGCACCGCTTTTTCAAGGCGTAGGCGAGGCCGGATAGGCTTCACGTTCGCGGCCAAGTGGGGGTCTGATATAACCAATACCCCGCGGCACAGAGTCGGCGCCCAGGAGAGCCGTTAAAAACCGAACATAGGTGGGACGGTCCAATGGCAGAAAGCAAGCGCGCCGGCCATGGCTCGGCCGTTGTTCTCGACGAGGCCGAGCAGAAGAAGAAGGACCGCATGTTCCTGATGATCTTCTTCGCTGGTCTGGTGCTCGTGGTCATCGCGATGGTCCTCATCGCGAAGTTCCTCAGCGGCAGCTGAGATCCCTCTGGCGTGGCCCGCCCCGCCTCTTCGTTAGCTTGGCTCAGGCCAAGTCCTTGCCGACGCGCTCCGCCTTCGCCGGCCCCATCCACACGGGTAGCCGCAGGCTTCCCGAGGCGCCCTCAGGGCCGGATGGATTCCCAAGGGGACGCAGAAGGCGTCTGACCCCGAGTCCAAATCGGCTCAGGGTCCAAAAGAGGAAGGAAAGGAAGAGGAAGGCCGTTGCCGGCCAGTGCCTTACTCGCCGGTGAAGACGGTCTTGAAGGTGTGGCCCAGCGTCTTGAAGCCGGCGCCATCGCCCCAGAACTCGAATCCAGATTCGCCGCCGAAGAAGCTGCCGGTGAAGAACACGGCGAGCACCAGGACCGGAGTCACGGTGCGCATCATCCAGACGAAGTAGATACCGATGCGGCTCTTGAGCCCGGCATCCAGTTCCTTGGCGACACCCTTGGCGATCCACCCACTGAAGAAGGTGGTCAGCGCGACACCGATGACGATGAACACGTTGACAGCAATCTCGTCGTACAGTTCGAGCACGTGGGCGTTCAGGGCAGCACCGACACCGAAGGTGTAGGTGATCAGGCCCATCAGGGTCGCGGCCTTCCAGCGAGGGATGCCGAGGTTGTCGATGAGGACACTGACGGGCACTTCGATCAGGCTGATGGCACTACTGAGAGCAGCGAAGAACAAGCCAAGGAAGAACACGCCACCGATGACGCGGCCGAAGCCGCCCATCTGCAGGAACGCTTGGGGCAGGGCCTGGAAGGCGACACCCAGGGAGCTGGCGTCGGGGCCGACCACTTGGGGAGCGGTCAGGAGACCGGCGAAGGCCAGCACGGGGAAGACCATCATACCGGCCATGATGGCGACACCGGTGTCGGCGAAGCCGATGGTGAGGCCGTCCTTGGTGACGCTTTGCTTCTTGTCCATGTAGCTGGCGTAGGTGAGCATGGCACCCTGACCTAGCGACAGGGAGAAGAACACCTGGCCAACGGCCTTGCTGATCTTATTGGCTGTGAGCTCACTGAAGTCAGGCTTGAAGATGGCCTCGTAGCCAGCGCCAGCGCCAGGCTGGAAAGCCGCAAAGAGCACGATGCCGACCAGGATGGCGAAGAGGGTGGGCATCATGATGACGCTCGCCTTCTCGATACCACCGCTGATGCCGCGGGCGACAATCAGCACGGTGACGATGGTGACCAGGGCGTGCCAGAAGACAGTCCAGGGACCCTTCTCGACGACGTGGAAGAGGCCTGCGGGGTTGTCCCACCAGCCGTCACGGAACGTCTCGAAGAAGAAACGCAGGGCCCAACCGGCCAGGACGGTGTAGAAGAACATCACGAAAACAGCGGCCATGACGCCGAACAAGCCGGCCACGGCCCATTTCTTGCCGTGTTCGCCACCGAGTTTCCGGAAAGCGTTGACGGGGCTGGCATTGGCCAGCTTGCCGAGGCTCATCTCACCGAGGATGGCGGGCAGACCCACCAATAGGAGAAGGCCTAGGTAGACCACCAAGAAGGCGGCGCCACCGTTTTCGTTCATTTCGCCAGGGAACCGAACCAGGTTACCTAGGCCGACGGCGGAACCGACGGCAGCCATGAGGAAACCGAAGCGGGTGTTGAACTGGCCGCGTGCGCCAGCCATTTACTGGCCACCCGTGGGGTCAGGTACGGGGTCGACTTGGCGCTGGAAGCGCGTCAGGTCGCCGGCGACATCGATGTCGTACGTGGAGTTGACCGCAGGGATGACGCCGAGGAGGGCGTCACCGGACGCGGAGCCGATGGTGACGTAGACGATGATGGGCTGATTGTCCCAGGACTTGCGGGCTGCCTTGGCGGCCTCGTCGATGTCCGTGGTGTTGCCACCCGCAGGCATCGTGGCCCAGGTGCCCTGCAGGTTGAGGGTCACGGAGTCACCGGGACCTTCGTTGGCGCTCAGGCTGAGCGTGTCTTGGGCTTCGTTGCTGCGGTTGCCCGTCGGGTCCACGAAGTAGGCGCTGACCTGGACGTTGGCGCCCTGGCCTGCGGTACCCCGGAAGGTGACGGTGATATCGAAATCGGCGCTGGTGGCGTTGTCGGGCAGGGCGAACGCGAATTCACGCGGGCCGCTGCCGACGCCTTCAGCCGAATCGATGAACAGATCTTCGTCAGTGACGAGCTCGAATGTCAGGGTCTCCTCGCCGGCCAGCTCTTCGTAGAACACCACGCCGAGCGTGGTGGCCACGAGGGCTGTGACGCCGACGATGGCGATGACCATATCCACCTTTTGCATCAGGGGCAGACCAGGATGGGGTTGTTATAAGCAAACCGGCGCAACGAGCAGAGCCCACTCCTGGACGGCGACGGCGGGCGGTTGGAAGGCCAGAAAAAGGCACCGGGCGGAGCCCCTGGGCGGCGCGCCCGGGAGGCAGGCAGCCCGCAGCCCCGCCACCACCGGTTTCGGCCGCAGTGGGGAGACCGCCACCCCACCATGCGCAGCACGCGTAGGCGCTATCAGGCGGGGCCCGATGGGGCAGTCGTGGAACGCATCCCTGACGTCGCCCAGCGCACGGCCCATCGGGCCGATGTGCAGTGGGAGGAGTTGCCGGACGGCCGCATCGCCATTGAGAAGCGCAAGTTCGGCGCCGCGGCGAGCAAACTGCTGTCGGCGTTCAAGGTGCCCCCGACGCTGACGCTCAAGTTGGATAGCTTGGGCAGTGAAGCGTGGAAGTTGATGGATGGCCAGCGGACCGTTGGACAGGTCGCGGAGGCCCTGATGGCTGCCCACCCGGACCAGGAAGATGTCCCGGCCCGGCTGGGCCAGTACTTGTCGACGCTCGTCAGCAACGACTTGGTGCGCCTCGATTAGACGCAGTCGTGGTGCCGGTACCAGAGGGTCGCGGTGATGTCGAAGACCACTGCGCTCGCGGTCTCCGTGTCCTTGTCGGCGTCAGCGCGGAAGAACGCGTCGATGCGTAGGTTATGCGGGTCGAACTGCCCTTGGCCGTTGGTCCACTCGACGCGGTACGTGCCGCCGACGTCGCGGATGAAGTCGGTCTCATTGTTGCCGTAGGCGGGGCCGAATTCGAGCCGGCCGATGTACTTCTGGCCCGGCTGGTTCATGTCGCGGAAGTGGACCTGGGGTCCAGTGGGCGTGTAGAATTCTTCCTTGGTCATGGTGGTCTTGTTGTAGACCGCCTTCTCACCGGGAGCGGATTCGTATGCGACCAGCCAAAGGGAGCCATCGATCAAGACGTCGATGTCGATGTTCAGTTCGATGAAGTCGAGGGTGCCGTTGGCGTACTCGTACGGGTTGGCCTTGATGAGCGTCGGCGTGACGATCCACTTGTCCCGTTGGTTGACCTCACGGGTCTCCGGGTTCTCGCTGTTGCCGTCCTGGACCCACGGGCGGACCGACCAACGGGGGTTGCCTGGAGATGCGTGGTAGGATGGGCAGCTGCGCTCGAAATCTGGCAATGGGCCGCCGTCAGGGGTGATGCAGCCAGCGAGGCCGAACGCGACGATCAACATGAGGGGAAGCACCACTCGCATGCGTATGGATGCGCGGCCACACCTCTTGGGGCTTATGGTCGCCGAACCTAAGCAAGCACGACGCCGCAGACCCGGTAGAACGGGATGGCCGTGGCGCCCACGGTACCGGTGCCTTCGACATCCAGGTATAT
>JBFGSX010000098.1:0-6741 GCA_041566495.1 Thermoplasmatota archaeon | reverse complement strand
ATGAAGCTCTTGCGAGCGTCGGCGCTGAGGAAGCTTTCTAGAGCCGCCGCGCGGGAGGTCTTGCCGCCAGTGGTCTGAGAGTCACGGAAGTCTTCGAAGCCGTCGGCAGCGTTCTTGTTGCGGTCGATGGCGTATTCCTTGATGCTGTCGCCATCCACGTCAATGGCCACGTGCTTGAGGATGTGCGCGGTGACATCCTGTTCACGGGTGACCGCGGTGGTCTGGGTGTTCAGCAGGCTTTCCAGGCGGAGGCGGGCCGTCACATCGACATCGGAGGGGATGCCGCGCTTGGTGGTCACGGTGACCTGCACGTCCTTGCTGGCGTTGACAGCCAGGTGGAATTGTGCGGGGGACACGGTGACGGTGGCGAACTCGGCCAGCAGGTCGGTCGCGATGGTGGCGGTGGCAGCGACTTCGTCGCGCACCGTACCACGGTTGGTGACGGTGACCACGAAGGTCGCCGCTTCCTCCGGGCCGATGTCCTTGGTGCCGTTGGGCGCGGAACTGGTCAGCGAGTTGAACCCGACGACGGCGCTGAGGCCGAGGGTGTCGAAGACCGATGCGTCACGTCCACTGGTGGCGAACATGGTGAATGCGACCTCGGTGCCGGCGGTGGCGTCGAGGCCAGCGGACAAGACGACGTCGACGGTCTGGGCTTCCAATGGGCCGAGGGTGAGGATCTTCGGCGCGTAGGTGATGGTCCAGCCTTCGGGCAGGTCGGTGTTGCTCAGGGTGACCGTGTCTTGGTCCAAGGCGTCGTTGATGACGTCGAAGGAGTAGGTCACTTGGCCACTGGCGATGATGGTGTCCGTGGTGGGGCTGATCGGCTCCATGTGGAGGCCGACGTCGCTTTGCAGGGAGACGATCAGGGCACGCTCGGCCACGCGGGCCGGGCTGTCTGCGGTGGTCGCCTTGATCTGCACGGGCACACGGCTCGTGGAGAGGGCGCCGGCGGGGGCCGTGACCTCGAACTTGCCGGTGGCTTCGTAGCGGACGGGGTTGGAGCCGGCCACTTCGGCGAAGGCGCCGTCACTGACCTTGCGGACCGTCCAACCGGAGGGGACCGTGCTGGTCTCCACCGAGAAGGTCACCGCTGCCGTGGAGGCGGTCGCAGAGGTGGCGATGGCTTCGATCTGGTGGGGGACGCCCCGGCTGGGCAAGACGAACTCGTTGCCGGGGGTGCCCTTCAGGGAGATGCCTTGGCTGGCGCCGACGCGGGCTTCGAAGTCCAGTAGAGCGATGCCTGCGCCTCCGAGACTTTCCACTTGGACGCGGAAGACCTTGGAGCCGGTGGCGCCTTGGGGCACGGTGACCATCAGGAAGCCTGCGTGGTCATTTTGGCCGGGCACGAAGACCTGGGTGCTGCCACTGAAGCGGGGCTTCCAGGAGGCGTCGCCGAGGGTCACGGAGAGGCGGTAGTTGTCACCCTCGGTGCCGACGTTGTTGATGACGAAGGGCAGAGCGATGTCGGTGCCGACGGCGCCACTGCGGGCAGTGGCGAGGCGGGTGGCTTCGAAGGCCAGCGCACCGGTGGCGCGGGTCGTGAAGGTCAGGTCATCGATCTTGGTACCATCGTCGAGGCTCTTCACGGTGACCGTGGTCTGCAGGGTGCTGCGTTCGGAGACGGAACCGCTGGGGGTGACGACGACGTTGAACGTCGCTTCATCACCAGCGCCGAGGCCGGGGCATTGCCATTGGCGGCCACTGCCGGTGCAGGTGACCGGGGAGGTGTTGGCGCCGCCGTCGGCGTTGGCGACCCATTCGAGGGTCTGGGTCCAGCCGGCCTTGGTGGCGGCGGGGACCGTGACGAGGAGGGTGTCCTTCTCGTTGGCTTCGTTGCGGATCACGATGGGGTAGCGGGCGGCGTCGTAGTTGGCGCCGTTGCGGACCGCGATGCCGTCGGGGGCCACGGTCTTGGTGGGGCCTTCGATGCGGCCGGGTTCGATGGCTACGGCGTGGACTGCGTTGCCCCACTTCTGGCCACCGAGGTGGGCGGGGACGCCGGTGATGCCGCTTATGACTTCGACCCGGGAGACGACGCTTTCGTCCGTCAGGGACTTGACGATCAGGTCGTAGGAGACGACGGGGTCGCTGGCACTGGAACCGGCCATGTCGTCAGGGTAGTCACAGTTGGAGGTCGAGGGGTAGACCCAGCTGAGTTGCACGAAGATGTCCTTCGTGGTCATGCCGGGGACTTCGATCTCGTTGATCCAGTTCGTGATGGTGGACTTGGAGGCCTTGACCACGGGGGCGCCGGCGATGCTCTGGGCATCGGCGACCTTGACACGCCAGTAGTCGGGACCACCATTGGTGCCGTCTTGGGTGCAGCCACTGTTGGGCTGGTTGTGGTCCACACCCTTGTTCCAGGTGCCGCGCACGTTGTAGGTGTCAGCGACCGGGGTCGGGTTGTGGATCTGCACCCGATAGACGGCAGACTGGGAGAAGTCCGTGTCCGTGGGGCCGGAGGCGCACAGAACGAGCAGGAAATCATCTCCACACCTGTCAAAACCATCAGCGCGCTGCTGGTATTGAGCGGGGCTGCCGATGCTCAAATCGAGTGCGGGGACCAGAATGACCTCCACCGGGATGGCGAGGGTCGCGGCTGCGGTGGTGCTGCCGACGCGCTGGGCCTGGACCGTGATGGCGAAGCTCTGGCCTTCAGGAGCCGAAGCGGGAGCCTTGACGACGAGGCGCAGACCGTCGCTGGAATCGGCGGGGATGTTGATGCTCGTCGGGTCAGCGCGCATGGTCCAGCCAGCGATGTTGCTGGGGGCGCGGGCGCTGACGATGTAGTTGTCCACGGCGGAGCCGGTGTTCTTCAGGATGATGCCCGGGATGCTGATCTCTTCGCCTGGGAAGATCTCAATGACGCTGGGAGCGCCGGACAGGCTTGCACCAGGGGCGCGGGGCGCCACGATGGTGGTGCTGAGGATCTTGGAGACCGCAGGGACTTCGTTGGGGAAGCTGCTGGCGACCGTGATCTGCACATCCTTCGTGGTACCGACCGAAGCGGTGGCAGGGGGTGAGACGCGCACCAGTACATCACCTTGGCCGCCAGGAGCCACGGAGACGCTCGGGTTCAGGACGGTGGCGAGCCAGTTGCCGCCGGGAGCAGAGGCACTGACCGTGAAGACATCACTGGTGGAGCCGGTGTTGCTGATGGTGACCCGGAACACGGTGGGTTCGCCGATGGCGACACTGTGGGCCGGTTGGCCGATGGTGACGTCCATGCCCTTGAGGCCCACGGGGACCACTTGGCTGAGGCTGGAACCGAAGCCTTCACTGTACACTTCAGCGCGGAAGTTGTGCTTCGGCAGGGCGCCAGTGTAGGAGAACTGGTAGGTACGGAGGTTGATGCCTTCGTCCAATGCTGTCATGCAGCTGGTGGCGCCGTTGCAGGCGCTCGTGGGGACCGGGATGATGCTGGGCCAGGTGCCGGTGCGGCTGTCGTACACGTTCGCGGCGACGTCCGTGTCGATGATGCGGACCTCCTTGCGGTGCAGGTTGTTCAGGACGCCGTGGGATTGGTAGCCCACGGGGCCGTCACGGGGATCGTAGACGTTGTCTTCGAACTGCAGGTCCTGGTAGTTCGTGACATCGCGGTAGGTCAGGCCGGCGGTGTCGGAGACCCATGCGCGGTTGACGTAGTCGTTGTAATCGGGCCAGAGGCTGGCGTGGGCGACTTGGACCTTGAATTTGCGGCGGTCAGCGGAAGTGGAGGACGGGTCGGGGAGAGACTGGGCGATCTCGCCACTGTCACGGTCGATCCAGGTGGTGATGCGGCCGGTGTCAGCGCGTAGGCGCACGAAGCTCGGGAAGCCTGGGTTAGTGGTGCTGCCGTCAATGATGTTGCCGCCAGGTGCAGTGTCGACGCTGTTGGTGTCGAAGAACAGTGTGCAGCGTTGGCTGTTGCCGGAGGGCCGGACGTTGATCTGAAGGCGTTCGCCTTCGTTCCAGACCCAGCCACTGTTGTCGAGGTTCACGTCCCCGGTCGTGATGAAGCTGTTTCCGTCCGGGCGGTACAGTGCGGGCTCAACGGAGGCCGTGTCGCTGCTTGTCTCTAGGGTGATGCTGAATTCGGGCTGGTGGCCGCTGCTACCACTGGTGTCGACCTTCGTCCAGGCGCCGTTGTCGAAGACAAGGCGGTCGAACTCAACGATGATGTCGGTGTTGGAGCCGCCCGTGCACTGGGCATACATCTCAGCGTATGCGCCGTAGAACTTGACGGTCTTCTCGAAGGCGCCGGCGTCCGCTTGGTCCAGGAGCGGGCGCAGGAGCGTGAAGGTGGCGTACGTGTGGCCCGTGATGCCGATGACGGCGCTCGTTCCGGACACGATCGAGACGCGCTTCTGGTCGGGGTCAGAGAAACCTGGGTAGGGATCTTGCGCGGGGTAGGCAGGCACTTCGACGGGGCGCTGGTAGTCGAGGAAGCCGTCACTGATGCTGTGGGTGGCCGCTTGCGGGTCGGCCTGAGTGTCGGAGTGCGGGTACAGGACCACGTCCTCCAGGTGGCGTTGCCAGCCGTTCAGGGGGAACGGCAAGGCGGAGCCATGCGCGTGCCCCGTGGGGAACTCGGCGTTGGCGACAGCCTCGATCTGGGAGTTCGTGACCAGTTGCGACTGGGACTGGGTGCCCAGGTCAACATGGGCCTCTGCGACGCCTCCAAAGAGGGTGCCGATCAAGGCGATCAGGATGACGATGTTCAGGAAGTTGGTACGGACCATTTGCGCTCACCGAGTGTGCCCACAGGCACTTTCGGGTTTCGCGTGACTTTCAGACTAGTTATCCTTTACGGTCCGGAGCGGGCCATCCTGCGGCGGCGCCAAAGGGCTCCGGCGAGCAGCAACGGGGCGACGAACGGTGCCGGACTGTCCTCGCCTGGGACCTCTCCTTCTCCTGTTGGGGCGTCGATGACCGGCGCGTCGATCTGCGCCAGGACCGTGTGGCTCGCCCGCTTTTCGGGGTCCGCCAGGCTCTCAGCTTGCAGCAAGAGGCCCACGGCAGGGCCAGAGGCGCCGACGGGGGCCTGGAGGGTCAAAAGGACCTTCTTGGAGGCGCCGGGGGCCACGTCGGAGACGGTGCGGATGGTGTTGCCGTCGTCGAAGGCGAAGTTCCAGGCGTGGGGGACCGCTCCGAGGCTCAAGAGGAAGCCGTCGGGAGCGTTGCCGAGGTTGGTGACGGTCAACTGGAAGATGGTCTGGTTGCCGGGGGCGATCGTGACAGTGCCAGGACCGGCCCAAGAGACGCCGAAGCGGGCGCCGACGGTGGCCGAGAGGTTCAGGGCTTCCCCTGCGATGTTGGCGTTCAGTTCCCCGACGGCCAGTTCTGCGGCGTTGGCGGGGGCCTCGAGGGCGATCTTGATGTCGAACTCTGCGCCGGGGGCAGCGCTGCCGCCACCACCGAGGACCCTGGCGCTCCAGCCCTGCGTGGGGACGTCAAGGCTGATGGGGGGTGCACCGGCGAGGTTGCCGATGTTGACCGCTGGGAAGGTGAACACCGCCGCGGAGCCAGCATCCACTGCAAGGCTGCGGGCGCCCGTGGTGTTGACCAGGAAGCGCGCCACGGAAGCCACTTGGGTCTCGATGACGGTGCTGCTGGTGCTGGCGCCTTGGGCGACGATGGTGATGTCGTGTTGGCCGGCGGGGGTCTGTGGGGGCACGGCGATCGACAAAGAGACCGTCTCGGTGCCACCGGGCAGAAGGCGCATGGACGTGGCGGAGATGCTCTGGGCCCAGGCCGGGCCATCGACGTCGAGGGTGATGTCTTCGACGCGGTTGCCGGCGTTGCTCACGGTGAAGTTCAGGACCATGGCGTCGCCGGGTAGCAGTTCACCTGGGTGGGGGACGACGAGTTCGATGTCGCTGACGGGGTCGTAGTAGCGTAGGGTGTCACCATTGACGGCCGCGACCCGGCCACCGTTGTCAGCCATGTCGGCTTTGGCGTTGGCGATGGCGTCGGTCCATAGCGTCGTGGCAGTCTGGACGTCCACCATGCGGATCTTGTCGGCAGTGACGATGAGGAGGGTCTCCCCGTCGCGGCTCAATTGTACATCCGTGGCGCCAGGGACGCTCTGGGTGAAGATTCGGGAACCCAACAGGATGGGATCGTGCTTGAGTTCGTAGACATGAACGGTGCCGTCGGCCCAAGCCGCCATGATGCGGGTGGCGTCGGACGAGATGCCCACGTCCCGCAGGGCGCCGCGGCTGGAGAGGATGTTGAGTTGGGCGCGGTTGGCGGCGATGGAGGTCGCGTCGTAGATGCGCAGGTCGCCTCCGCTGCCCCCTGCGATGGTGATGCCATCAGAGGTGGCCGAGACGGCCACGGAGACGGGCGAACCTGGGAAGTTGGGGTCGTCGTTGGAGCTGGAGTCGCTTTGGGTGAAGGCGCGCAGGGTGCCGCCGTCTCCCACGTAGGCCACGGCGCCGCCGGGGGCGATGGCCATGGGGCCGGGGTCGCCGTTCAGGGTCTGGTCCCAGCGGGACACCGCTGCACCCCAAGCGTAGCGGTACAATGTGCCGCCGCCGATGCTGCGGTCGGTGGCCACGAAGACCACTTTGCCGTTGTCGCTCATGACCACGTCGGAGACGACGCCTTGCAGGGTGTCACGGCGCACGACGCCGCCAGCGTCCACGAGGACGATAACGGAGGAAGAGGCATCCACGGGGCCTGCCACTGCGAGGCGGCTGCCGTCGGCGGAGATGGCGATGTGCCGAGCGTCGCTGTCACAGGTGTCTTCGACCT
>JBFGSX010000097.1:0-6771 GCA_041566495.1 Thermoplasmatota archaeon | reverse complement strand
TCGTGGGAAGGGCACCTGCATGCCTTTGATCTGCACACCGGGGCCGAACTGACGCAACTGGAAGCGGGTGGGGGGGTGCTGGGGGGCGCCAGCATGGCCAATGGCACGGTCTTCGTAGGAGCCCTCGAGATCCCAGCCAGTGGGCGTTTCTTCGACAGCCTGGGCGCGTTGCCGGGTTCGGTTTCCGCGTGGCGCGTGGCCCCCGAGGTGCCACCATGAAGAGCGCTATCGCCAACCAGCTGGCGAACATCGGCTTGCTCGAAGGGCAACTCGGGCGCACGGAGTATGCTCTGTCCCAGCTGGACGCGACAAGTGCCGAGCGCGACAGACTCCTCGAACAGAAAGAGGTGCTCTTGGAACGGCTCGACCTAGAACACGAGCGATTGGCCAAGATGCGCAGCGAGTGACCAAGGACCTCGTCCGACCCAGGCAGTTTGGACTTGGCATTGTCCCACAAGCGTGCTACCTTGGCCCGACGAGCATAGGCATATGCTCCAAGCCGAACGCCGCATCGCCCGCAGGACCCGCCTCCTGGTGGTCTTGCTCGCTCTGGCCTTGATCCCTATCATCCCGGGCGTCGATGGCGACCACTCACAGACGGCCAATGGAAAGACCATCACGTTCGATCACAAGACCGGAAACGAGTGGTGGGTCGAGGTCATCCTGAAGGGACCCAGTGCGTCGTCCGTGACCCGCGTCGAGGCCAAGGATGACGGCGGCCCCTGGGTGCCGTTGACATTCCACCACTGGGGTGCGTGGGGCAAGTCGTTCCACATCGAACCTGGCCACCGCGTCCAGTTCCGAGCCGTTTGGAGTGACGCCACGGTCACGAGTTGCTGGTTCACCCACCCTGCCGGCTTGGAACAATGCGGCGGCACGCCACCACCGCCGCCGCCAACGGGCCCTCAGAAGGAAGCGGAGAACTTTGCGATCAAGACCGCTGGAGGCAGACACGCCGATGGAGGAGCCAGTGGCGGTGCACTCTGGAACCTATGGAGCAATGGCCACATCCAAGACACCCTGACCGCGACGGCGACGTCAGACCTGGTCGTCCGCGCCGGAGGCACACCAGCCGCCGGTTGGGACCCGGTGATGTCCATCACTGTCAATGGGGTCGAGCGCAGCAAAGGGCCCGTGACTTCATGGGCGTACAACAACTACATCGTCGAGGACATTCCCGCAGGCACCCACACCATCCGCATCTCGTTCACCAACGATTACCGGAACGCGCACGAAGACCGCAACCTGCTCTTGGATGTGGTCAAGTTCGTGCCTCCCGGTTCGTCGGGCGACCCGCCCCCACCACCCTCCATCGGGCCAGCGACGTTGGTCGCAGGAGGCCTCAGCTTCCCGGTCGACATCACGTTCGGGCCAGACGGGACCCTTTACTTCGCAGAGGTGGCCAGTGGCAACTACCGAGCCATCCCGCCAGGCAGCAACACCCCTACTGCGCCCCTTGGCCACGTCGATGCGTTGCCCGGCGGCAATGGCGGCTTCCTCGGTCTCCTAACGGACAAGGACTTCGCGAACACCAATGCATTCTACGTCTACTACAGTCACGAGAAGCCGGATGGCAGCCGGGAGAACCGGGTGAGCCGCATGGTCGATGGCGTCGAGACGATCATCCTTGATGGCATCCCGTATGGTCACGAACATGACGGCGGCCGACTAGCATGGATGGGCGACCACTTGCTGGTCGCCACTGGCGAAGCCCAAGACTTCAGCATCCCCATGGACCCCAACAGCCTCGGGGGCAAGATCCTGCGCATCACCACCGATGGCGATGCCGCCCCAGGCAATCCGACCCCAGGCAACCGCATGTACAGCATGGGCCACCGCAACCCCTTCGGGCTTGCCTACGACCCAGTGGCTAACATCATCTGGTCCAGTGAGAACGGCCCTGAACACAATGACGAGGTCAACATCATCTTGCCCGGCAAGAACTACGGTTGGCCCGCCGGCTCCGGCAAACTCAACAACCCTTCCTACGAAGATCCCGTCGTCGCCATCAACCCCACGATCGGCCCGACCGGAGGTACGGTGTTGGATGGCAAGTTCTACTTTGGCAGCTTCAACGATGCATCGGTCTACCGCGTCGATGGTAGCCCAGGCAGTTACTCCGCGACCCGCATCTGGAGCCTCGAATGGTTCCACCGGGTCCTGGAAGTGCAAGCAGGCCCCGACGGCGCCCTCTACGTCGGCACCTACGATGCCATCTACCGACTACCGGTCGGCGAGGGCGGCGGCGATCCGCCCCCGGATCTGCCCCCGCTGGTGCCATCGGCCCGTGAAGCAGAAGCGTTCGCCACCAAGACCGCCGGCGGCAAACAAAGCCAAGGCGGGGCCAGTGGGGGCGCCATCTGGAACCTCTGGAGCAACGGCTACATCGAGGACCAGATGCAAAGCGATGGTATCCATCCGTTGGTCATCATGGCGGCCGGGGACAATGCCAATGGCTGGCCCCACGCCAAGGTGTGGCTGGACGGCGTCATGGTCTGGGAGTTCGATGCGACGAGCACGAGTATCAAGGCGTACGAAGGCCCAGTGCCATGCCAGGGCATGCACACGGTGCGCATCCAGTTCACCAACGACTACTATGCGCCGCCCGCCGACCGCAATCTACGACTCGACAAGGTGTTCTTCGGTGACAAACCAGGCGACCCTGCGCACGAGCACCCACCGGAGAACATCTGTCCCGGATAGGACCCAGTCCTACGGTCGCAACGGTGCGGTCGCGCCCCGCGACTCCTGACGCCGTTGCAGCAGGACGACGCCTGTCAGGGCCACCCCGAAGGCGACTGCGACTGCAAAGGTCGCGGCGACCAAGGTCTGCCTGACCGCCAAGTCAGATGCGAACGCAAAGATGGCGAAAGCGCCGGCGTCGGTGAGGGCGCCGAACAAGATTGCCTTCCCAACGACCGCGTAGGTGTCTTCGAGACTGGCGTTCCGGAGCCCCAGCAAAGCATGGACGACGTAGTCGCTTCCGATGGCGCTGATGAAGACCAAGGGGACGACCAGGTAGATGCTCCAACCGAAGCCCAGTATCCAGAGCACCCCGGCCCAAATGCCTGTGGTCGCGACCATGAGGCCCGCCGCCGTCGCAGCAGCCCGCACATCACGGGTCCCGGCGAAGACAAGCACCGCAACCGCCCCGAAGGATGCCACGGTCAGCCAAGCGACGAAGGGCAGTTGTTCTTCCACGAACAGGTAATTGGTGGGAGTCGTGCCGACGAAGGCGATGGACGTGCCCGGCGGCGCCGGACCGGCTCGTTCGACGGCGGCCCATACGCTGTTCCAGGAATCACGTACCCCCTCGATGTCCCCGGTCTGGGTGCTCAATGTGATGAGGCTGATCTCGTAATCGGTGTCAGCAAACAGAGCCGCAAAGTGCGCCATGGGGCTTGCGAACATCTCATCCAAGACGTCCTTGATCTCGTCCCGGGAATCGGGTTTCTCCCGTTCCATGCCGATGATAGGCAACAAGGTGTCTTGACCGATGACAGTGGTTGCGCTGGGAATACCTCCCCTCACCGCATCGTACTGGTCGACGATGAATGGCAAGTGGGTGACCGTACCGGGGGCCACGTGGTCAGCGACAGCCAACTCGGCGGCGACGTCCCGGATGTAGTGATGGACTTGAGGATCCAACATGTCGCCTTGCACGACGAGAGCGTTGCCGATGAACAACGGGTCTCCGGGTTCTGTGTTGTAAAAGGTCTGCAGGTTGTCCAGATGATTTTCTCGGTAAGGGTCACCTTCAGGGTAATTCAACGCGAACTCTCCAAAGGGTTCTGGCACGATGGTCAGGCTCGCCAAGGAACCTGCCGCGACCAAAACAATCAAGCCGGCGGCAAAGGGCATGGGGTGACGGTCGACGAGCTTGGCGAACCGAGGCAGGTTGCGGCTGGGGCGGAACGCCCGACCCATGGAGATTTGGTTGCCAAAGCAGGCGGTGGCCGCGGGCACGAAGATGAGGGCCACCACGAACACACTGGTGATGGCCAGGGCGGCCACCAACCCCAGTTCCCGGATCAAGGGCGAGGGGGCCATGGCAAGAACAAGGAGCCCGGTGACGGTGGTGCCTGTGGCGATCAACATGGCATACCCTGCTCGTCGGGCCGCCTGTCGTGCGGCGGCGGACAGCGCATCTCCTCGATGGAGATGGTATTGCAGGTCGGTCACCAAGTGGATGGCCATGTCGATGCCGACCCCCAAGAGGAGCGGGGCGACGGCCAACGTGAACGTCCCGAAGGGAACCCCAAGCCACCCCATCGCGCCGAACACCCAGAAGCCACTGAGCACGATGGACGAGGCCGCAATGATTGTGCCCCGCAGCGACCGATACGAGGCATAGAGGGCAAGGAACAGGAAGGCCAACATGGCCGGCCCCAAGACGCGCAGATCTTTGCCCAACAGGTCGGCGCTGTGGGCGTCGGCGATGGCGAGCTCCGTGTAGTACGTCGGCGCATTGTCCGACCCGAACACCGTCCAAGTGGTCTCCCCGGCGTCGACAGCCGCGACATAGTCTTGCAGGATCGCTATCGCCCCGTGTCCGACGTCTTGGCTGGACAGTCCATCCTTTGGAATGAAGGCGATGTTGTAGGAGACGCCGCCATGGCCCATGGGTAGCAGGATCGATTCCGGAACCGTGCGGAAACCCGTCTCTTCCAGCAAGCGGTAGCGGGTTTCTCCAGCCGCATCTCGGGGCGGCAACGCAAAGGCGCCGGGCGGGGCATCGACGCCCCCCTCGGCAGTCCAGTTCAACAGCCGGAAGAACGAGTGGGCTCCGATGACATACTCGAACGGCGTATCCGGGTGAGTGAGGAAGAACTCCTGCACCTCATCCATGGCACGGACATAGACTTCGTCGGTGATGTTGCCACAGCGCTGCTCTGTCTGGCGTTCTGGGATACGCAGGGCACTGTCCGCAGCGCACCGAGCCGCGTCGATGCGGACATCCATGTTGACATGCAGGGTGTATGCTGCCCCGAACTCTTCCTGCAAGCGACGAGCGGCGTCCGTGTTGGGGTCGTCGTCGGGCAGGATATCCAAGAGGTCGACGTCGGTCTCAAGGCGAGCGATGCCGGACCCAAGGATGGCTGTCGCGATGAAGAGCGCCGCGAGCCAAGTAGCGGGGCGACGAGTGGCGGCGGCGGTCCATGCCCCCAACATGTCCTTGACCGCCATACAAGCAGGTGAGCGAACCGGGCTAATTGGGTTTGGGTCGGTGCACGTTCAAGGACCAATCGTAGGGCAAGTATTGGATGGGTGGAGAGTCCGCGGCGGCCACGTCTTCTGGGTCTGCGTAGCGCTGCCATACAGCCAAAGGGCCACCCATGGCAGCGAAGTCTTTGCGATACCACTTGAAGATCCGGCTCAAGTGCAAGCCTTCCTCGTCGACGCGATAGCCCCCACCGGGTTGCAGGAAAGCCCTCGCGGCTAGGTCCAGTTCATCATCCAACGCATCGCCGTGGAAGACGCCTCCCCGCAGGGGCGGGCAACCACAACTGGCGCACACCAAGGCGAAGTGGCCCCGGGGATCACGGCGCAGGTATGGCTTGATCAGGCGGAATTCCAGGGCCCACAGATTCATGCGGCGCCCAGCGACCTTGATGGGGGTCAGGAAGAAGAAGCGGAACCACACCAAGGGATGGGTCAGAGACCGCTCCCGCGGAATCAGGACCCGCCGGACCGCGTCCAAGGTGCAGAGATTGTAGGCATTGAGCAGGAACGCATACCGATCGGCATCCGACAACCCGTCCAGGTTGGCGTCGGCGATCACCCGCAACGCTTCATCGAGATCCTTACCGGCCAACGCCTCCGCGTAGTCCACGTTGCCATCGGCATCGACGACATCGTGCAGGAGGCGGTCAGCGCCCGTCAGGTCCACGCGTGTTCATGGTGCTCTGATGCTATTGGAAGTTCCGGAGCGGGTACGCCGGGGACACGGCCCTACCGACCTATGCGCCATCCCAACCAGGCAACGCCGCCGCCTGCGTCACCCACGCCGCGAACTGCTGCTCATCGAGGCCATCCTCAGACACATGGTAGTAGCGGGCATCGGGGTCTTTGGAGCCCACTGGGGGCATCGGGTCAAGCTGAGAGCCGCGAAAGAAGGTCACCTTGACGTAGCGCGCAAAGCAATGGAAACTGACGAAGTAGCCGTGGCCAGCATCGTAGAACGGGGAGTTCCAACGGACGGCCTTCTGCACCCCGGGGACGTTGTCGGTGATGATGGCATCAAGGCGTTCGCCGATGGGGCGTTGCCATTCCGGCATGTGTTTCAGAAAGTACTGCACGGGGGCTTCGCCGTCGCCTTTGGGGACCTGGGGATTGCCGCCGGACAAGGCGACGTGTTCCTTGGGCGCCACCCAGTCAGGCATGGGCCACCATCGCTTCTTGGAACAAGGCGCCGAAAGCTGCAAGGTCAAACTCATCGTCTTCGAAGATGTCAATGGCGCGGCGGACCCCGGCACCGGTCCACGACAACCCCTTCGGCGGCGATAGTTCGCTGCCCTTGGCGAAGGTGAACTTGACCTTGTCCTTGTAGACCTCCATGGTGCCGATCATTTTGCCATGAGAGTATGCAGCAACGCCGTCGGGGTTGCTCGGTTTGCGCCACTTGATCTCCTCGACGACATCCGGGTCAGCGTCAAGGATGGCCTGTCGCAAGGATGCCATGACGCGGCCACGCCAATCGCCGTCGGCGATCATGCGCTCGTGGCGAGCCATGATCTCAGTGGCATCACTCATGCCTAGGCATGTGTGCTT
>JBFGSX010000096.1:0-6791 GCA_041566495.1 Thermoplasmatota archaeon | reverse complement strand
GTGGCGCAGACACCAACCCCAAGAACGACCCCCGACCGGACCCCACCCCCAGTCCGACGCCGGACCCCGGGCCCGCGCCCACACCTCCTGCCCGGGCCGTGGTCCTGTTGTCTGGGTTCGCGTTCACGGATTGCTCCGGTGTCGAAGCGCATTTCGCGGTGGCTGCTGACCAGGCACAAGCCCTGTTGCCGGAGAACTTCACCGTCCGTGACGACCAAGGCTCCGGCTCAGAAGCCCTCGCTCGGTACCGTATCTTCTCCTGTCCGACCTTCACGGCCACGACATCCACCCTGAACGACACGGTCTATGGGGACGTGTCGCTCCTCATCGAAGACCCCGGCATGGAGCAAAGCGGGGACGCGGCGTGGTACCGCTTCCGCATCTTCTCGGCCGATGATATCTTGGCCACGGCATGGGACATCTCCGGCTACGACGTCGTGACCGGTGCGGTCACCATGGGCACCACGCCACTGACGCAGAAGACCATCAGCTTCGAAGGCTACCAGGCACAATGGCTGGAGACCGTCGATGGCATGGTGGTCGCCGACGAGGTCAGCTACACCAGCACGCCAGCCGGCACCTTGGTCTGGGGAGAATCCGTGACACCCGCAGCGGCGGTCAAGATCGGCCTAGGCACGTTCGATGTCCCCAGCGACGACCCCTTGGCGGGCCTGCTGAGTGGCGACCCCACGAAGGTGCAGTTGTTCGTGCACGGGGACACTGACATCTCCGAGGCCCAGCTGGTGCGGCTTACATCGACCGGATGAAGTCCTTGATCTCCGTGGTCAATTCACCCGGAGTATCTTCCTGCAAGTAGTGCCCTGCATCATCGAACCACTTGGGGGCACGGGACTGGGGCAACAATTCGTGGAACAGGTGGGCCCGGCTCTTGCTGAAGGCGGGGTCCTTGGTGCCCCATAGGATGATCGCCGGCACGTCCAGGGTAGGCAGACCGTGTTCGATGGCTTCCATGGTCTCCCATTCGGGATGTTTTGGGGACGTGGGGATCATGCGTGGGAAGGCCACGATGCCCGCCCGACTCTCCTTGTTGGGGAAGGGATGTCGGTATCCATCCATGATGCGCTCTGTGGTGGGCGCCACCAAGAGCTTGGGCATGATCTTCTCCACGAAGGCATTGCGCGAGCCGACGACCACGTCGCCCACTTTGCCGCGGGTCAGGAGCTTGAACCATGCCGGCAAGCTGGGTGGGCCACGGCCAGCGAAGGCCCAAGTGTTCAGGACCACGAGGCCTGCAATGGTCTCGGGGTGGCGGGTCGCGTAGCCCAAGCCGATGGGTCCCCCCCAGTCCTGGACGACGGGAACGATGCGTTTCAATCCCAGCTTGGAGCAGAACTCCTCGAGATTGGCGATGTGTCGCTCGAGGGTGTAGTACGATCCATCTTGGGGATGGTCGCTGCGTCCAAAGCCGACGTGATCGATGGCGATGACCCGTGCCACCTTGGATAGGGGCTCCATGAAGCGCCTGTACAGGAAGCTCCACGTAGGGTTGCCGTGGAGCAACAGGATCGTGGGCCGGCGCAGACCTGCGCGGCCGGCCTCGATGTAATGCATGCGACGACCATCGGCCAGTTCGACGTACTTGTCCTCGAATGGATAGAGATCCCCCAGTACTGCATCTGGCAGACCGTTCTTCACCGCCACATGGGGTGACGGGCGAGGCAGGATATGGCACTACTGCTTAGCGTCGGCGCAGCAACAGGACGACAAACAGGAGGGCCACCCAAGCACTCGGCGCAGGGATGCCCTGTGTCGGCGGAGGCGTCTGATCGACGGGCGCCACTTCCGCCTCCAGGGGCTTGATGAAGATGGTCTTGCTGGCGGTGGCCGATTCGCCCCAGTCGTCGGTGACGGTCAATGTGACGGTCTTGTTGCCCGGGGATTGGTATGCGTGGCGGGGCGCCGGCTCGTTGCTGCGCGCTCCGTCTCCGAAGTTCCAAGCCCACGCCTCGATGGTGCCGTCCGCATCGGCGGAATTGTCTGTGAAGCGTGCCTCTTGACCGACGAAGACCGTGGTGACGCTGAAGTCTGCCACCGGAAGGAGGTTGGTCCGTGCGGCTTCTTCGACCAAGACCTGGCTGCTTGCTTCACTGGTGTGCCCGGCCGCGTCGGTCACGGATACTGTGACGGTGTATACACCGTAGTCGTCGTAGGTGTGGGATGCCACGACGCCTTGACTAGCAGGTGACCCGTCTCCCCAGGACCAGACATAGGACAGGCTGCCTCCTTCGGGATCCGAGGACGCAGACGCATCTGCGCGGATGCTGAGAGCATTCTTGGTCAGGCTGAACTCTGCGACCGGCGGCAGGTCCACTTCACCGGTCTCGACGATGGGGGGTCGGGCGACGCTGGCCGGGATCTGTGCATAGCGGACCACGGCATTGGAACCCGCACCGTCATGGCCATAGGCCACGTGGATACCACCCCACTTGTCATGGTCGAGCATGAAGTAGTCTAGCAGGTCCCGGTCCGCGCTGCCGTCGCAACCGATGCCCCCCATGCAGATGTCTCCGATGTGGTTGGGCTCGTCTGTGATACGGATGTGGCGGATGCCGGCGTCGCCCCAGAAGTCGTCGATGATGGCGACGTAGACATTGAATGCACCTGAGAACGAGTTCACGCTGGGGTCGCCAGGGGTCTCGCTTCCATACCATGCCACGGCCACTTGATCGCCGTAGACGCTGATGGTGGCGAAGGTGTTGGATTGTAGGATACTGGGGGAGACGATGCGGGTCGTGACCCGTTGGAAATCCTTGGTGCCACTGACGGCGATGGCCTTGTTGCCCCCGGTGGCGGCCGCTGAATAGATGGTCTGGCCATCGGTGCCGAGTTGGATCATGTTGTTGGCGCCGAGGCTGGTGAACATGGTGAGAGCCTGCGTGCTGCCCCGGCATTCCCCAGCGAAGCGACGTGCCACGCCGCTGTCGTCAGCATAGTAGAAATTGCCTGCGTCGTCAAAGATGGCGTTCCCTCCCTGGGCCGCGCCGGCCAGGGGGTCCCGGTCCAGCCACGTCATGCCCGCGTCGGTACTTCTTGCACAATACTCGCCGAGGGGGTAGTCGTAGTAGAACAGCGCCACCTCCCCGTCCTCTTGGGCTGCCAGCCATGGTCGATCCGTGATCCCAGAGACCGCGGCGGCTCGGTTGATGGAGGCCCAAGTCCGGCCGTCATCGCTGGTGGCCACATCGATGGTGGACCCGATAAGGCCGGCCGCGTAGAGGCGCCCCGTGTCGTCCTGTGCCAACGCCCAACCATCGCCAAGGACGGACGGCAGGAGGAAATCATCCAGGGCGCGCCACGATGTGCCGTTGTCCTCCGAGTAGTAGCCGCCGGACGTATCTGCAATCCAGATGAACTCGCCGTCGCGATCGGCAAGGATGCTGGGTTCGGCGCCGCTGCTGACCCGAGTGTTCTGGACGGGACGCAGACCATCCAGGAGCCAAAGGTTGGAAGGCGCTTCGTCGACCGGCTCTGCCGGCGTGGCCGGTGCGACCTCACCCAGATTGGCATCATCGAGGCGGTGAGCCGGGCTGGTGGCGCACCCTGCAGCGATGACAAGGAAGATGACCAGGAGGGTGAGGCGCATACCATTCATCCAGGACCGTTCGTCATAAGCTTTCAGACTCACCCACAACGGATACCGCATCGCTGCCCGCGGGGCCACCGACAGCTTCCTACGCCACGCCGCAGTGAAGCACCGGTGCTTGAGATCGTTCTGACCGCATGGGTCTCAGCCGCATTGGCGGTGACATTGCTCGGGGCGTACCGCGAAGACATCCGCCTGGCACCTGCGAAGGTCCTGGCCTCCCTCGGATTCGTCGCCTTGGCAGTGCAGCAAGGGGCGCTCTCCACGGATTTTGGCGTGGCGATTCTTGTGGGCCTGGCCCTATCCTTGGTCGGTGACGGGCTCCTCATCGGCACCGCCCCCAAGTGGTTCTTGTCCGGACTCGGCGTGTTCCTCGCAGCCCATGTCGCCTACATCATCGCGTTCGTCGTCGCGGGCGTGGACTGGAACGCAGCCCTGCTGGGCGCGGTCTTCGTGGGGCTCCCGGCGTTGTGGTTCGTCGGCCGCCCCATCCTGCGGGCCGCCCCACAGCCCATGCGGGGCCCCGTCGCCTTCTACGTGGCGACCATCGCCACGATGCTCGTCCTGGCCATCGGTGCGGCATGGCATGGATCCCACGCCATTCTGGCCGTCGCTGCGTTGTTGTTCGCCGCGTCTGATGTGTTCGTGGCGCGGGACCAGTTCATCCAACCCCGGTTCCTGAATCGGGCCATCGGGCTGCCCCTGTACTACGGGGCGCAAGTGCTCTTGGCGTTCAGCGTATAGGCTGGCAACGGGCGAACAATTCCAAGATGCCTTGGCCGCTCGCATCCAGCTCGTCGTCGGAGTACTGGTCCCAGCCTTCCCCGTCGAGACGGCAGATGGCCGCCGTCCATTCAGGGTGACCCTGCATGGTCCAAAGGGGCCATTCCGGGTGGCTCAGAGCGGCAATGCCACCAAAGCCGCCTGCCGCGACTGGCCGCATGCGACCCGGCGTAGCGACGTAGTCTCGATGGGACAGGGCCACTTTGCTGAGGCCAGGCGGGAACGGGCCGCCACCATGGAACATGACGGGCTGGATGCCCTTGCGGACCGTGTCGAAGCTGCGGACTTCTCCGCCGTAGTGCTTGGCCATCATCTGGTGACCGAAGCATACGGCCAGCACCGGGATCCCATCTTGGGCTGCCGCTGCGACGTTCTGTGCCACGATGGGGGCCCAGTCCACGTCGTCGACCATGTCGGGGCTACCCGTGACGAAGATGCGCTCTGCGTCGAGGATCGGATCCATGTCGTCGTGGATCCCAAAGACCGTCGGCTCGAGGTCCATGGCGTGGGCCACGGAGTCGATGGTGAGCCGACTGAATTCGGGTTGGCGGTGTGCCTCCAGGTCGACGACGGCGAGTTGCATCAGGCCCAGGTCTGACTGCGCTCGTGCGTGAACTGGTTCAGGTAATAGCGGCCGCCGGCGCCGTTGCCGGTGCTGCCACTGAGCTTCCAACCCACGAAGGATTGGCCGTTGACCACGGCGCCGGTGCTGCCGCCGATGGCGCGGTTGCAGTAGGTGACGCCGCTCTCGACGTTGTCGAAGAAGTATTCCTGTTCGGCCTTGTCTTCGGTCATGACGCCAGCGGTCAGGCCGTACTCGACCTTGTTGTATTCGGCGACGGCCTGTTCTAGGTCGTCGACGATGCCGACGGCGACGAAGGGCATGAAGAACTCGTCGCGGAAGACGCGGTGGTCCAGGGGGAGGCCGGTGACGATGGTGGGCTTGACGTAGTGGCCGGCCATGTCGATGACCTCGCCGCCGCTGACGATGGTGCCGCCGTCCTTCTTGACCTGCTCGACGACCTCACGGTACAGGTCGAGCTTGCGGGCCTCGATGACGGGGCCCATGAAGGTCCCCTTCTCGCGGGGGTGGCCGATGGGCGTGGCGTCGGTGAGCTTCTTGAGGCGGTCAAGGAACTCATCGGCGACGTCCTTGTGGACGTAGACACGGCTGCAGGCGCTGCACTTCTGGCCACTGAAGCCGAAGGCGGACTTGTAGACGCCCTGGACCGCCTTGTCCATGTCGGCGTTGGCAGTGATCAAGACAGCGTTCTTACCGCCCATCTCAGCGATGAACGGCTTGGGGACGCCATGGCTGACGATCTTCTGCATGGCCATCATGCCGATGTGCTTGGAGCCCGTGAAGACGAGGCCATCGATGTCAGGGTTGTCCAGCAGCTCGGCGCTGACCTCTTCGTCTTCGCCGGTGATGAAGTGGCAGACCTCGGCGGGGACGCCGGCGGCGATGAAGGCTTCGTAGACCATGAGGCCGCTGAAGCAGCCCTTCATGCTCGGCTTGATGATGGCAGCGTTGCCGGTCAAGAGAGCGGCGGCGGCCATGCCGAAGGTGATGGCCACGGGGAAATTGAAGGGGCAGACGACGCCAAACACGCCGACGGGCTTGCGGATGCTGCGGCAGGTCTCGTTAGGGAACGGCTTGCCCATCAGCATGTCCATGCCGTTGTGCTCGCGGTAGTGGAGGGCGTAGAAGTTGCCGAAGTCGACGCCTTCATCGACGTCGATGCTCGCTTCGAAGCGTGTCTTGCCGGTCTCCCAGGTCATGACGGCGCAGAAGTCGTAGAAGTTGTCCGCAATGTGTTGAGCGGCCTTCTCGATGAGGGTGGCGCGCTCTTTCCAGTCGCGGCGGGCCCAGGCCTTCTGGTGCTCCTTGCTGATGGCGATGGGGAAGTTGAAGGGGCAGATGACCCCGAAGACGCCGACCGGCTTGCGGATGCTGCGGCAGGTTTCGTTGGGGAATGGCTTGCCCATTTGCATGTCAAAGCCGTTCATTTCCCGGTAGTGCATCGCGTAGAAGCGACCGAAGTCAACGCCTTCGTCGACGTCGATGCTGGATTCGAAGCGCGTCTTGCCGGTCTCCCAGGTCATGACGGCGCACAGTTCGTAGAAGCGCTCGGCCATGATGTCCGCGGCCTTCTCGATGATGGCGGCGCGGTCCTGCCAGGGCGTGCGGCGCCAGGCATCGAAGCCTGCCTTGCTGGCGGCGACGGCGTCGCGGACGTGTTGGCGGGTGCCGTTCTGGTATTCGCCGACGACCTTGCTGGCCTGCGCGGGACTGGTGACGGAGAACGTGCTACCGACGTGGATCTCTTCGCCGTTGATGACGATGGGGATCTCAGTCCCCAATTGTGCCTCGATCTTGGCCACGGCCGCATCGAAGGCGGCG
>JBFGSX010000095.1:0-6807 GCA_041566495.1 Thermoplasmatota archaeon | reverse complement strand
CTCTTGGCCCAATGGCCCCAAGATTGCTTGTTCAGGGTCTGCGGAGCACCTCCGTTGACCGATGCGGTCACGCTGGAGACGACGGATGCAGAATCCACACGCACTTCCACCCACCAGTTGTTGACGTTGCTGGGTACCGTGAAGCCGGGGTCGAACCCTCCCGGAGGCGGTGGGGGACTGCTTCCTTCCTGGATCACCGGGTACGGCAGGTGAGGCCACATGGCATTGTACGGCGCATGCGTATCGAACACCATGATGGCCCCACCAGTGGCCGGGCTGGCCGCCGCTGATACGGGTACGACCCATTGCATGGTGCCTGTGTTCCATAGGTCCTCGACGATCGGGCCGCGACTCACCTTCCATGGGTGGGTCGAGATGAACGTCTCTTTGGCGCCGGTGATCGAGTTGAGATACCAGATGCCATCGCCGCCTGGCCCGGGTCCGTTGGCCAGGACCTCTTGCACGCCGTCATTGTCCACGTCGGCCAATGCCAGGTCCTTGTTCTGCCAGTACGTGTCCAGGGTCGTGCGCCATTTCAGATTGCCCTCGTTGTCGTACCTGTAGAAGTGCGCAGGACCTGTCCGTTGCCAGGCATCCTCTTCATTGTGAGGCGGCTTATGTCCGATGGTGTTCCAATCAGCCCACAAGATGTCCGCCTTGCCGTTGTTGTCCACGTCTGCGATGATGGGACGTGTGTAGGTCAGAGGAGCCCCTCCAGGGTCTTGGCGCATCCACAACAATTGCCCATTGCCCTTGACGACGAACAAGGCGGCGTGGTCATTGTCCCAGTTGTCCGCATCGTGGCTGTCACGGGCGCCGAAGACCACGTCCAAGGGGCCCACGCCATCGACCTGGCCGATCGTGGGACCGACGGGCACGCTGGCACTGTGAAGGTTGAATGATGGATGGTTGGCCCAGAACGTCCACTTGGTGGTGCCCCATTTTCCGTTCATGGCCGTGATGACCCCACCATCGGAAGCCCAGATGACATCCAGTTGGCCATCGAAGTCGATGTCTGCTACGGCAGGTTCGCCATTGCCGCCGCCGATGCATTGCTTCCAGAGCGTGGAGCCATCCATGCGCAGGGCGTAGACACCGACCTCTTCGGTCTGGACCAGGATCTCGAAATTGCCGTCATTGGTCAGGTCGGCCAGCACAGGTTTGGCATCCATGCTGGGATTCTCTTCACAGGCAGTCGTCCGGGTCTCCCATAGTTTGGTGAAGACGAAGTGCCCCCTGCTGCTCGGTTCTTGCTCAAAACGCAAGACCGTGATGTAGGCTGCAGAGTTGCCGACCACCAAGTGAGGGACGCCGCCGAAACTAAGGACGGCAGCCTCGACGCCATTGATGGGGCGTGCACCCCAGCCAGGCGGGTACTTCGTCAGGATCTCTGCGTCCAGTTGTCCGGTCTGTGAGTCGAAGATGTAGACCCGCTTGTTGTCATTGTGGACGATGACCTCTTTGATGCCGTCCCCGTTGAAGTCGAAGACCATGGGCGGGTCGCCGTCGAACGCCTGTAAGGGCGTCTCTGGATTGACGCTGTCCATGCTGATGGTCAATGCCCGCGTGGTCTGCGGACCTTGGGCATGGGCGGGTGGTAGGGCGAGCACCGTCATGGCGAGCACGACGATGATCCCGATGGTGACGGGACGGCTGGATGTCATGGTGTTTCCTCCGAAGTGGGGTCGATCCAGGCCACGCCCAGATCATACAGTAGAATGGCGCTCGTGGAGCGGCCTTTGACGGGCTCCGTGGGGAACGCGATGTGCAGTCCCCCTCCGTCGCGGATGGGCCCGACGGTGGGTCCTTTGGAGATGGTGTGGGCGCCGGCGCTGAGGAAGCCCTCGCTGGTGCCGGTGGCTGCGTCGATGCGCATGAAGCCGTCGCCTTCGGCGCCTGCACTGTTGACAAGGATCTCGGTTTCGCCGTCGCCGTCGAAGTCCCCCACGGCGATGTCTTTGTTGGACCACCAGGAGTCGATGTCCCGGACCCAGACATCCCTGCCCGTGGCGCTGAGGCGGAAGACGTGGGCGTCGCCCAGGTGCTCCCAATTGCCGGGGGCATGGCCGACGGTGTTCCAATCCATGCCGAAGATGTCCTGGCGACCGTCGCCATCGACGTCGGTGACGACGAGGCGGGTGTAGCTCAGGGGATGTGCCCAGTCGGGTTGACGGACCCAAAGGATCTCTGGTTGCCAGGTCTTGAGGTTCTGATGGATCGCGAAGATCGCCATGTGGTAATCTTCGAAGGCATCCGGGTCGTCTTCGGGGACGTGGCGTGCGGTGAACAGGATCTCCTTGGGGGCCTTGCCATCGAGTTCGGCGATGGTGGGCTGGACGGGGATAGATGCAGGGGAGATGCGGTAGCGGTCCTCTTTGGCGGCGAACGTCCATTGGGGCTTGCCTGTGGCTGCGTCGAGAACGGAGACGAAGCCGCTGTCGGACGCGAAGACGACCTCCATGTCGCCGTCGCCGTCCAGGTCGTCTACCGCAGCATCCGCGTTGCCTCCGGCCCAGCATTGGCTCCACATGAGTGAGCCGTCGCTGTCGATGCCGTAGAGCCCCACTTGTTCGACTTGGAGGAAGATCTCGTGGCGACCGTCTCCGTCGATGTCGGCGAGCACCGGGGTGGCATCCATGCCTGCCCGGGCGTAGCATTCATCGAGACGGATCTCCCATAGCACAGACGTAGCGAGGCGCCCACCGGGCACGGTGCCGGTGACACTCCAGGCGGTCAGGCCGGCGGCCGGTGTGGCCGCGATGATGGTGGGGAGCCCGTCCGGGGTCAGGGACCCCACCGCTAGGCCATTGAGCCAGCGGTCCACGTGCCAGGACGGCGGTAGTCTCATGGGCAGTTCCGCCCGCAGATGACCTTGTTCACTGTAGACCTTCACAGTGCGGTCGCGACTCGTGGAGAGGATCTCGCTGACTCCGTCCAGGTCAAGGTCGGCAAAGACCACACTGGCATCGAATGCTGACATAGAGCCGGACCCTGCCGCGCCACCACCCATCGTCGCGACCAAGCGTGCCGGGCCCGCATCCCAGGCCTTGAGGTCGGGGCCACGGGCGGGCTCGTGTTGGCCCGCCGTGACACATCCGGCCCCCAGCATCAGGAGCGAGGCGAACAAGGCGGATGCGACGCGAGAGAGCCCTTGCATGGTGATCAGTCCTGCATCTCCGGGACGGGGGTGGCGTGGCGGGACGTTGGGCGAGTGGGGCGGACCTTGAGGAAGCGGGTGCGGACGAGGCACCAACCGATGCGGGGGCCGTCCCGTGCGGCAGACAGCTTCGTGGTGCCTGCACGGGCATGGTATGCGACGCGCACGTGGGCGACCCGCAGGTGCAGCCGGCTTGCCATGGCGAACATCTCTGCTTCGATCTCGAAGCCCTTGCTCTGCAGGGGCATGCTGCGCAGGGCGTCGGCGCGGAACGCCCACATGCCGGTGCAGACGTCCGGGCAGCGGCGACCGTAGAGCACGGAGGCTTCCAGGGAAAGAGCGAGGTTGCCGATGCGATGGAGTCCGCTCATGGAGCCGGGCTGGGCGACGCGGTCTCCCATGACAATATCTGCTCCTTCCTTGAGGATGGGATCGAGCATGTGTGGGATGGCGGCACCTGGGTAGGTGCCATCGGCATCCAGCATGACGATGTATTTGCCGCGCAGGTGTGCGCGGGCGTCACGCAGGGCGGCGCCTTTGCCTTCGCCTTTGTCACGGATGACCCGCGCGCCCTTGGCGATGGCGATCTTCTCCGTGCCGTCGCTGCTCTGTCCGTCCAAGACAACGATCTCCACGTCGAACCCTAGGGCACGCAATGCGTCCACGGGGAGCGAATCGATGGTCTGCCCGATGGCTTCGGCTTCGTCTTTTGCGGGGACGATGATGCTGATCAATTCCGGTTCGGGGGGCGGGGCGGTCATGCATCCACCGCCCTGACCGTGTAGGCCTTCATGCGAGCGCTGTCAAGCCCCTCGCCACACCAGGCGCCCATGGGTTCCCATGGTTCGTCGTCCAAGAACGAGAGGTCGATGCGCTCGTGGTCGGTGCGCAAGTAGCGGTCTGTGACGATGATCATGTCGTGCCCGTCCACTTGCAGACCCCTGAGGGTCCGTTCACGCCGATCTTCTTGGGTGAGCATCTCGTAACTATACCAGACATCCATGCCGTCGTGGGCAAAGGCGCCCATGACGAGCTTGGCTTGCCAACTTCCGGCCACGATGACGGTGCCGGGTTCGGCATTCTCTGCGATGCCCCGGAGGGTGTTGAATTCGCAATCAGGGTAGAGCCTGTACCAGCCGTGGTCGTATTCGACCGGGGTGGCTGCATAGACCGTGCCGATCATCGCGGTGCCACCGATGATGGTGGCGATCGCTCCCAGTGACCAGACCCGTGAGTGGCGCATGGCACTCTGGGTGCCGTTGCGGGCGCGATGGGCGGCACGGCGGGAGATGCCGTCGGCTACTGCACGCAAGGCGCGGACGACCGCGTCGGCAGCGATGCCGGTCAGGGCGACGAGGGCGACCCCCAGGTATGCTGCGGTGCGGTGGGGCCAGTAAGGACTGTCCAGGGGGTTGTAGATGACAAAGGGGTAAGTGACGACCGCGAGGGCGGCCACGGGCAACACGGCCGGGTGGCGGATGAACGGTGCCAGGACGATGGCGAGGGCGGCCAATCCGAGAACGCCCCAACCGTACATGCGGGGCAGGTCGACGTGCTCAGGCATCCCTTGGCTCATCGCCGGCAGGGTCCCGGCCACGAGAAGGCCAGCGAGGCTCGCGGAGGTGATGATCCGGACCCAAACGGGCATGGGGGTCTTCGTGACCCGGGCCTGGAAGCGCTGCAGCCGGGCCCGCATGGGCACCAGCAGTGCGACCACGGCGAGGCAGACGAGGCCGATGCCCATACTGATCCGGTCAAGGGCGGCTTGCATCCGCGCGAACACGAGGTCTTGGAAACCCAGGCCACATTCATCCCAACAGATGGTGACGGCAGCGATGAGACTGGCGCCCGCCAAGGCGAGGGTGATCGCCGCACCGATAGGGTCGATACGTGCACCTTTGCCCATCCACCAAACGGCGACGATGGCCACAAGGATCCACCCCAACAGCAGGGGTGCCATGATGGCCAACATCCAGGGATGGGCCACTGCCCAGAACGCCATGAAGGCGGCTGAAACGAATGCCCACCCTCGACTGCCCCGTAGCGTCTGCAGGCTCCCTGCCAAGACGAAGGGGAGGATGGCCAGATCCACGGCGGTGGGTGCCATCATCGTGGTCCGGAAGATCAGCTCTGGTGCCAGGGCTGTCGCCAAAGCAGCCACGGCTCCGGCCATGGGGCCCGCAAAACGCGTGACCAGGACGGCGACACCGATGATGCCAAGGGCACCAAAGACCACGGGGCCGACGCGGAAGATATCGTAGAGGTCCAGGCCCGTGTAGACCCAGGCAGTGGCGATGAGAGCGTGCATGCCCGGTGGGTACAGGGTGGCCCCGGGGAACACGGCGTCCAGATCACCGTCGCGCAGATGGCCCCGTACGAGGATCATATGGGTGTAGGGATCTTCCGCAGCTACCACAGAAGTGGAGAGGGGGTCCTCCAGGCGCTCGACGACGCCGAACGCAACAGAGCCTGCAATGGCGACGATTGCCAGGGCAGCGATGATCCTCTCGGCACGCTTTGTCCGGTCCATGATATCAAGCAGACCTCGGTGACCGCTATACAACGGGGTGTTGGGACAATGGCGGGGACTCAGGGGACGCCGGGCCTCCATGCACTGGGGCCGCTGGCTGCTTTGGTCTATCGTCGTCGCTCCTCCCCGACCGCCCCTTTGCCGGTGTGGCCTTCCTCTCCAAGCCCTGCCCACCGAGGACACATTCGGCGATACCTCTAAGCCCCACGAACGGCCAGACAAGAGGTAGTGGACGAAATGGACAGCACAAAGGACCCCTCCGAATCCATATCGTCCGTCGAGGCCCCCGCAACGGGAACTTCCGGGTCCACGACCCATGCGCCGGGCCCGGCTGTCGCTCGAGCCATGGCGCTTGCCAGCGCCAAGAGCGCCCCGACCTCGAGCACGGACCCCGCTCCGGCCGATGCGGCGATCGCCGTGCCCATCGCGGCCCCCGCCTCGGTGAAGGCCAAGGCACCAGCGCCCGAGGCTCCCGTACTTGACGTGACCGTCGACGCTCCCGCCAGGCAGATCCGCTGGCTCGACCTGGCCCTGGCCGCCTCGTTCGCGGTCGTTGCCGCTGCGGCCACCGGCCTGAAGAGCGGTAGCATCGGGCGGGTCGCACTCACCATGCCCGTCCTATTGTTCATCCCCGGCTACCTTCTCCTGCAAGCTGCACTGGCTGGACGGGAACGCCCGTCCACGTTCCACGTCCTGATGGCCGTCGGGCTCAGCCCGCCCCTGGTGGGCGTGCTCGCGCTACTGGCCGCCATCGTCCCGGGCGGGTTCACTGCCATCCCCATCATCACCATCGTCACCGTCGCTTGCGTCGCCCTGGCCGGCATCGCCTTCCTGCGCCGCTCCATGGTGAAGCCCGTCGCCGCCTGAATCGCCGGCGCGACCCCGTTTTTTGAGCCCTGGCCAGCCCAGCGGCAGACCTGTTCTGGGACTTGCGCCGGCCCGATGACCCGGGCTGCCGGAGCCCTTCATCACCTGTGCCCGGAGGTACGCTCCTCCGAGGCTCCCCTACAGGAGGCGGACGCGGCCAAGTCTGTCCCTCAACCACTTATGACGGTGCCGTGGAAACTATCCTTGTCCGACCCGGCAAGGACATTGGACCGCCGCCCCCGAGGACCCTTGT
>JBFGSX010000094.1:0-6810 GCA_041566495.1 Thermoplasmatota archaeon | reverse complement strand
GCACGGTGAACGCCCCAGCATCGAGATCACCCGCTGCGACAGTCACCACAATGCCCTCGGCTACAGTGGCACCGCAGGCAATTCCGTGTACGTGCACGACAACAAGTTCCATCACAATGCCGCCGGCATCGCCACGGACAGTCTGTTCCCGGACCACCCGGGGCTGCCCCAGGACCACGGCGTGTTCGTCCGCAATGAAGTGTTCAGCAACAACGAGAATTACTTCGACAATTGGCTCCCCGGCGGGCCTTGCCACAAGCCTCTGGCCGAACGGGGCATCGAAGAAGGCGTGGTCTGCCCAGTCATCCCCATTCCTGTTGGCACAGGTATCATGATCGCCGGGGGCAACGACAACCTCGTCCAGGAGAATTGGATCTACGACAACTGGCGCTACGGCACCATGCTCTTTGGCGTCCCTAGCTACTTCCGGGGCGAAGACGACCCCACGGACCCCGCCACGCTGGAGACCCAATTCGATACGAGTCACCGCAACCGCTACCTGCGAAACCTCATGGGACTCATGCCCGATGGCGCGGAGGCGGTCAATGGCATCGACCATTGGTGGGATGAACAAGGCAGCGGCAATTGTTGGCTTGACAACACCTACGCCGGGGGCACCATGCGGGGTGATTCCCTGGACCCGATCCTATACATGCCCACGTGCGGCGTCCATGACGCCGTCAACAACCAGTTCCGCCCCATGCATCCTCGGCTCGCGACCATCGTGCCTTGCAATGACTTCAGCAAACCAGACAACACCCATCCTGATGGCTGTGCGTGGATGACCGACCCGGAGGAACCATGAGCGTAGTGAGTGGCCGCCGGGTCGCGAGCGGGTCGGGCTTGCCCGACCAGCGAGTCGTGGGAGGAACCATGAGCGTTACGTCCGCGTCGGGGCGGCTGGCTGTACTGCTCCTGGCACTGGCCTTTGTAGCTCCGGTTGCGGCCCATGGCGGCGCTCACGCTGAGACCCACATGGATTTGCCGTACACCGTGGTGGGCGTCGGGGCCATCGAATTCGTCTCGTTCAACCTCACGCAGGATCGCGTCGAATTGCGCATCGAGGCCGACGGCATCGTCGATGTGGTCATCATGATCGGCGCAGAGAATGCCACTGAGCCAGCGGAATGGTACGTGCTGCACCTTGGCAACCACACCTACGCCGTCGATCAAGCCGGCGCGACCCTCAACGTCACCGGTAGCGCGTTCCCAAGGAGCCATGCCACCTCTGGTACCTGCGTCGTCGTCGCAGCCGAAGCCTGGGACCGCATCGACCACCAACGGCAACGCACGGGCCACGCCCCGGCTGACCTTGGCGGCCTCGATGCAGCGTGGGGTGCCGGCGATCGCTGCCAGCAGGAAGCGGAAGCCCCGGCCCCGCTGTCCGTGGACAAGGAAGCACCCCTGGGTTTCGTGGTCCCGGCCACCGCCCTTATCGCCTTGCTGTGGTTCCGTCGCGTATGAGCATCGCGGTCCGCCCCGGTCGCATGGAAGATCTGTTTGAACTTGTGCGGTTCACCCTAGGTGTCGCCAAGGAATCGGAAGGACTTGTCCCGGACAAGGCCGAAGTGCAGGCCAGCATCGTGGCTGCACTCAACGACCCTCGCAAGGCCCGGTACTTCGTCGCAGAATCCATTGAAGGCCAGAAGCGCAAACTGGTCGGATCGCTGTTCGTCACGTTCGAATGGAGCGACTGGCGCAACGGCTGGTACTGGTGGATCCAAGCTGCCTACGTCGAACCCGCGCTGCGGGGCAAGGGCATCTTCCGTCAGATGTACGACGCTGTCCACGCCGCGGCCAAGCAGGCCGGCGACGTGCGCCGCATCAGGCTCTACGTCGAAGGAGACAACGACGCAGGGCTGTCCACATACCGTGCCCTGGGCATGGAAGAGACCCCTTACCGCATCTTCGAAGCGGACGTCTGAAGCGCCGGGCGCAAGGAAAGTCATCAAGAAGGGTCCCGCCGGTCTGCGATTGTGCTCCAGGCGCGACAGCTACGCAAGGACTACGGCGAGGTGCAAGCGGTGCGGGGCATCGACCTTTGGGTCAAACCAGGGATGATCCTCGGCGTCGTCGGCAACAATGGCGCCGGCAAGACGACGACCATCAAGATGCTGGCCGGGCTCCTGGAACCCACCAGTGGCTCGGTCACCGTGGGTGGAGACGACCCTCTGAACGCCCCCGTGCGCAGCCGCATCGGCTTCCTGCCAGAGGATTCGCCTCTGTACGAAGACATGACGCCCCTGGGGTACTTGCGATACTTCGGCGCCCTTTATGGTCTGGACAAGAAGACCAGTCGAGAGCGGGGAGAACGCCTCCTGCAACGGCTGCGACTCTTCGAGGAGCATTGGAAGAAACCCATCCAAAGCCTCAGCAAGGGCAGCGCCCGCAAGGTCGCCATTGCCCGATGCCTCTTGCACGACCCCGCCGTCGTCATCCTGGATGAGCCCCGCAGCGGCCTGGACCCCGCCACCCAACATGTGCTGGATTCGTTCCTGCTTGAACTCCGAGCAGAGGGCAAAGCCATCCTGCTGTCGGCCCATGACCTGGACCAAGTGGAACGCATCTGCGACCACGTGGTCGTCGTCGAGGACGGGGAGATCGTCCTGGAAGGCAGCGTAGCCCAATTGCGAGGTGAAGCAGGCCCCACTGTGTACATTCTGCGCGCCAGTGTCGCCTTCACGGGCAGCGAGCCCGATGGCGTTGAACACATCGCTCGTGTCCCCACATGGGACGACGTGGAAACCTGCATCGCCCAGGTCCGAAGTGCTGGTGGCAATGTGCTCGACGTGAGTGCCGAGAGCCCCCGCCTGGCCGACGTCCTGCAACGCACGGTGGAGAGCTAGTGTCCTGGTGGCGCATCGGCCTGCAAGAAGGACTGCGCCAAGGCACGCGCATGGATCCCAAGGTCCTTGCTGGCATGGTGGTCCTGGGCCTTGCCGTCGGCGCCCTCTTCGCGTTCGCCGCTCCGCCTGCACCGAATCCTGAGAACGGGTTGTGGATCGTGGAGACGACGCCCGGTTCGTACTTCGAGCCCGCTGCCCGCAGCGAATCCCGCTTCCGCGTCTTCGAAGGGGATGGCCAAGCCTTCGAAGAGGGTCGAGCCGATATGCTGCTGCAAGGGCAGGACATCTACGTCCGCTCTGGGGACCGAGGCGCGGCCGCCGCCGAGATCATGGCCGTCGCCGTCCGGCAATGGATTGACGAAGAACTGCGCAAAGAACCAGACCAAGCCGCTGCGTTCCCGCTGATCATCACCATGGCCTACGAGCCTCGGGTGACGGGTAGTCCACCCCCGGAGGAGACCCCGCCACCCAGCACCCCCAGCACGCCCGCGACGCCAAGCGAGCCAGGTCCGGAGCCTGGGCCTGATCCTGGGCCAAGCGAGCCCCCGGAGCCTCAGGTGGACATCTTGGAGGAGGTGGAACCCCGCGGCCAGGTCCAGGAAGACCTCCGCCCCGACCAAGTGGATCCCCCCTTCCCGATCCGCAGCCTTCTCCTGACCTTCGCCTACGTCCTGCCCGCCGGCCTCTTGGCGCAAGTGCAAGCTGCCAACCTACATGGAGAACGGACCCGTCGCCGGGGGGTCATGCTCCTCAGCGCCCCCGTGACGCCCGGACAGATCCTGGTCGGCAAGAGCGCCCCGGCCATGGCAGCCACGGTGTTGCTTGCCGCTATCGTCACCATCTTCCTGGGAGCCGGCTGGCTCGGTTTCCTCGCCAGCCTCAGCTTCCTGGCGTTCCTGTACAGCGCCACCACCTACCTGGCCGTCATCTCCCGCTCTCCCCGGGAGCTCTCCCTGAGCCAAGTGATGGTCACCACGCTCCTCAACGTCTTCCTGTTCCTGCCGGCCATGTTCCCCAGCATTCCCCCGGTCGCCTTCCTGAGCCCCATCCACGTGGTGGCGAGTGGCGTCCGCGGGGACGCCGTCACCATGGGGCAGTTCCTCTACGCCACCTTGCCGCTCACCTTCGCGGCCATCGCCTTGGCGGCTCTCAGCATCGGCTTGCTGCGGGAAGAACTGCTCTTCTCGGTGCGCTCCTCCATCAGTCGCCTGTTGGATGCACTCGCAGCCGTCACCCGCAAACACTGGAAGGTGTTGGTCGCAGGTATCCTCGTCGTACCGTTCGTGTTCGCCGCCGAGATCATGGTGTTCGTCACCAGTTCCGTGATGGGACTCGAAGCGGCCCTCATCATCTTCCTGGCGTTGAGCGTCGTGGTCGAAGAAGCGGCTAAGGGATTGCCCATTTGGGCGCGCCACCGCCCCGGAGCCCGAGGTCCCGTCGGAGCATGGGTCATCGGTCCCTTGGTGGGTCTCGGGTTCTTCCTCGGTGAGAAATCCTACCTGGTCCTCACCCTCGTCGGCTTCCAGAGCCTGCCCGGTGGCCCCGCTGCTTTGGCAGTGCTCGGCACAGGCCCGGGCCTCCTGATCCTCACCATCCCGTTGGCCCTGCACGTGGTCACCGCCACCATCATGGCATTGGGATCCATCAAGGGCCGCGTCTGGGCGCGCTTGTCGTTCCTGGCCTCCGTGATCCTGCACTACGTGTATGACCGCATCATCATCGAGGTGGCCTCATGAAACTCTTCACCATCGCCCGCAAGGAGTTCCGGGACGTCATGCGGGAGAAGAGCCTCGTCACCGCCTTCGCGATCCAGCTGTTCCTCGCCGGTTTCAGCGCCCTGCTGCTGGCGGGCCTGACCGCGCTCCACAGCCCAGAATCTCTTGACGCAGCTCCGCAGACCACTGTCGTCTACCTCGGCGACCAAGAGTTCGAAGCCTACCTGGCACGAGAGACCAACCTGGAGTTGCTCACCATGGAACCAGATGAGGCCGTCGCGGCGTTCAGGGCAGGCGAATTGGGAGCCATCGTGCAAGAGACCGCGCCTGATCCGGAAGGGGTCCGTGACATCACCATCATCCTACCTGATGGGGAACTGCAATCCACACTGCTCGTGACGCAACTCAAGGCATTGCTGTTGGAATACGAGAACGACCTTAGGCAATCCCGCTTCGACCGCCTCCAGATCTCTTACCTCCCCGACCCACTTGACGTTCCCGCAGGTTCCCCGTACGGCTTCGTCTACGCCACACTCATCCCATTGCTCGTCGTGACCCCAGTGTTTCTTAGTGGTGCCATCGCCGGCGATGCGTTGAGCCAGGAATCTCGCAGCCGCACGTTGCTGATCCTGCGGAGCACCCCGGTCTCCACCAGCACCCTGGTCTTGGGCAAATTGTTCGTACCCGTTCTCCTGGTACCCGTCCAGGTCGGCGTCTGGTTGTTCTTGTTCGGCCTCAATGGCTTCCCGACCACCGAGCCATGGATCGTCATCCTCTTCGCCACGATCCTCGGGGTGTTCCTGACCGGTACCGGGGGCATCATCGCGGCCATGATCCGGGACGAATCCACCACCCAGGCGGCATACGCCGTTTTCGTGCTAGGCTTGGCGGTCTTCAGCCTGCTCCTGCCCCGGGATCCTCTGAACGTGGTCGCCATGTTGGTGACCGGCGTGCCGGATGCATTGGCGTGGCAGACCGTCGGCATCCTCGTCGTCGCATCCGCCGCTGGTCTGGCGGCCGCAATCTACCTGACCAGTCGCCGCATCAAGCAAGACCTACTCTGAGTAGTTGCGCGCCACCAACTCACCCAAGTGTGGCCGCATGTGTTGGCCTGCAAAATCCATGTGCAACGGGTGCTCGTAGTATGTCGCCACGTCCTCTAGGTGAGCAAAGCGGACCAGGAACATGAAGTCCCAATCTTCGTGGTCGGCTGCTTCCAGCGCATCGAAGCCGATGACGCCAGGGATCGTGGGAAACACCTTGCGCGCCAAAGCGCAGACGGCCGGCACCTCGTGGCGGTGCTCGGGAGCAAAGCGGACCTGAACGACGCGGACGACCGTCATTGTGCTTGGATGGAGAAGGAAGAGAAAGAGTCGTTGACTTAGGCGGTGACCGCGTCGCGTGGGGCTTCGCTGACGGTCTGGTGGTCGAGGATGACGTGGATGCGCTCTTGCAAGGCAAGCAGCGGGACGAGGCCGGAAACGCCGGGCGCGGTCAGGGGCTTGACGCGGTGGGTGTAGTCATCCGTGGCAAACGGGTTGGTGTGGTCGATGATGACGTCCCCATCGACGATGGCTTGCCACTCGTCCCGGCCGTTCTCGAGGCATAGGTAGACGCTGCCTTCGGGGTTGGTCCAGAATTCGAATTGGTCAGTGCGGCCGGAGCGGAGGACTTCAACGCGGTGCATGAGGTGACGGTAGTCGCGGCGTATATCAACGTCTGAGGAACACCTGTTGTGCATGCGCAAGGATTGTCCAAGACCAACTCCCCAAAGGGGGCCCTTGGGACCGCGGGAGCTTGGGCCAAAGCCCCGTTCTGTGGCTTGTGGACCGATGATGTCCAATCAGGCCTGCTTGGGTGGCACCACGAGCACGGGCCAGTGGGCTTCCTGCAGCAACGTCTGGGCGACACTGCCCAAGACGAAGCGACGGAAACGCTTTCGACCATGGCTACCCACGATGACGAACTGCGCGTCGTTGGCGTCGGCCGCATCCCGGATGAGATCGATGGGGTCCCCTTCTGCGGCCACCACCTTGACCGTCAAGCCGTCAGCTCGCAGTCTTTCCGCCGTCTGGGTCGTCAGTGTCTGGGCCTGTGACATACTGGCCTGCGCCTGGAGCCGCAGCATCGATTCGTAGTCGCCCGCCAAGGAGAGGTCCATGGGGACCCGGGGGATGGGCTCGAAGGCGTGCACCAAGACCACATCCGCACCCAGTTGCTTGGCCAGTTGGTGCCCCATGGCCACCGCG
>JBFGSX010000093.1:0-6879 GCA_041566495.1 Thermoplasmatota archaeon | reverse complement strand
TAATGTCGCCGTTGGACAACGACGAGCCGTCCATCGCTTCGTCGAAGGTGATGTCGATCGTGGTGATCGGCGTTTCGATCGTCCCGGAAGGGGCGATCGAGAGTACGGCGGGACCGTCAGTCTCGTAGGTGACCGTGTTGTCGGTGCTGGTGCTGGCCAGGTTGTCATTGCCCGCCAAATCCGTCACGCTGGCCGCCGCGACCGTGGCGATGACGGTGCCGGCGCTCATCCCGGTGACGCTGGCCTCATAGTCGGCGCCGCTGCCGCTGATCGTCGCCGTGCCCCCTGTGCTGGTCCCGGCGAGGGTGACGTCGCTGGCATCGAAGCCGGTGACCGCTTCGCTGAACGTGATGGTGAAGAGGATCGGCGACCCCGTCGTGGGGTCTGCTTGCCCGGTCTTCTGCTCCACCGTCACCGTAGGCTGCACGGTCTCGAATGTGACGGTGTTGTCGGTGCTGGTGCTGGCCACGTTGAGGTTGCCTGCTCCATCCGATGCCACGTCTGCGGCGACGGATGCGATGACGGTACCATCAGCCGTGATGCCGTTGACGGTGGCTTCGTAGCTTGCCCCACTTCCCGTGAGGGAACTGACGCTGGCACCCGTCGCCGTGCCCGCCAGGGTGATGTCTCCCGCGACGAAGCCAGTGACGCTTTCACTGAAGGTGATGGTGTACAGGATGTCGCCATTGGTGGGATCGGCCTGCCCTGTCTTCTGCTCGACCGTGACCGTGGGCTTGACGGTCTCGTAGGTGATGGAATTGTCGGTGCTGGCGCTCGCAGCGTTGTCGTTGCCTGCTGCATCCGTCGCCACGCTGGCCGGGATGGTCGCAACGACCGTCCCGTCACTGGTCATGCCCGTCGCCGCCACCTCGTACGTGGTGCCCGAGCCAGTCACAGTTCCTGTGGTAGCCCCTGCGGTACCCGTCAGGGTGACGTCCCCCGTTGCGAAGCCTGTGACCGACTCACTGAAGACCACCGTGAACAGAATGGAACCGCTGGTGGGGTCTGCTTGCCCAGTCTTCTGGTTGATGGTCACGGTCGGGCTTGCTGAATCGAAGGTCACGATGTTGTCGGTGCTGGTGCTGGCGGCGTTGTTGTTGGCCGCGGCGTCCGCCGCCACATCCGCCGCGATGGATGCGATGACGGTGCCATCCGCCGTGATGCCGGTGACCGTGGCCTCGTAGGCCGCGCCGGTCCCGGTCAGCGAACTGACGCTGGCACCCGTCGCGGTTCCTGTGAGCGTGATGTCTCCAGCGACGAAGCCCGTGACGCTTTCACTAAAGGTGATGGTGTAGAGGATGTCGCCGTTGGTTGGGTCGGCTTGTCCGGCCTTCTGGTTGATCGTGACCGTGGGTTTGGTGGTGTCCACTACGACGGCGTTGGCTGCGGTCAGGTCATTGGGCAACGTGTTCGTGGCGGTGTTGCCGGCTCCGTCTTCGATGGTGCCAAGGTTCAGTGCGATGGCGCCCGTCCCGCTAGCCCCCACATCGGCGCTGGTGTCTCCCGCTTGGATGGTGTAGGTCCATGTCAGGGTGGCGGTACCACTGCCACTGCTGTACGTGGCGCTGCGGCTGTTGAAGTTCAATGCCAACGTCGGCGTGCCGCTCGCCGTGTCCACCGTGACCGCTTCGCTGTACGTGGTAGCGATGCTGATGGTCTGGCCTTCCTTGTACGAGCCATCAGCGCTCGTGATATCCGCACTGCTGATCGTGGGGGCTACCGCGTCGATGACCACGGCGTTGGCCGAGGTGAGGTCCGAGGTCATGGTCAACACGGCATCCTCGGTGGCCACGTTCTTGATCGTCCCTCCGTTGAGTAAAATGACGCCCGGGGTCGCTGCGGTCCCCAGGTCTGATGCCTCATCCCCCGGCTGGATGGTGTACTGGAAGGTGAGCGTAGCCGTGCCCGTCCCTGAGACATACTCGGCGGCCTGGGCCGGATTCGTATTGAGCGCGATGGACGGCGTCCCGCCCGCCGTGGTCACCACGACCGCCTCGCTGAACGTGACGCTGACGTCGATGGTCCCGGTATTGTAGGTCCCATCCGCGGTCGTGATGTCGTCCGCCGTGATCGTCGGGGGCGCCGCCATGGCCGCAGGCACCATGCAGACCAACACGCCCGCGGCGGCGAGGAGCAGAATCGAGCGGAAGCTGAACATGGTCCTCGAGAGACTTCAGGTCTATAGGACCAGAGCCGTGAAAAAACGCGAATTCCAGCCGTTTCCGGGTGGTTTCAGCCGGCGGGGGCCTCCCCGCTCGGCCCTCCTGGGAGGCGGCCGCCGAGGGTGAGTGTTTTCAGGGGTCCCCCGGTGCGACGCCAGGTCGGGGTCAACCCGGCCGCCTGGGAGCCCCTCGATGCCCAAGCGAACCGACGTCAAGAAGATCCTCATCATCGGCAGCGGCCCGATCCAGATCGGCCAAGCGGCCGAATTCGACTTCAGTGGAAGCCAAGCGTGCCAATCGGCGCGCGAAGAAGGCTACGAAGTCGTCCTGGTCAATTCCAACCCTGCCACCATTCAGACCGATGTCGAGATGGCGGAAGCCGTCTACTGTGAACCCCTCACGGCGACAAGCATCACCCAGATCATCGAAAAGGAGCGCCCCGATGGCGTCCTGGCCGGCATGGGTGGCCAGACCGCATTGAACCTCGTCTCCGAACTCGCCGAGCTCGGCGTCCTGGAGAAGTACAACGTCAAATTGCTTGGAACGCCCCTGCAGGCCATCGCCGACGCCGAGGACCGTGACCTCTTCAAGAAGGTCATGGAGCGCATCGGTGAGCCCGTCCCCAAGGCCCTCGTGGCAAAGACCGTCGACGAATGCGTCCGCGTCGCCGAAGAAGACATCGGTCGCTACCCGGTCCTGGTCCGCCCCGCATACACCCTCGGCGGTCTTGGCGGCGGCGTCGCCAACAGCCGCGAAGAACTCATCGAGGTCTCCCGCAAGGGCCTCGCCTACAGCCGCATCAACCAGGTGCTCATCGAGGAGAGCCTGCTTGGATGGCGCGAATACGAATACGAAGTGATGCGCGACCACGTCGACAACTGCATCACGGTCTGCAACATGGAGAACCTGGACCCCATGGGCGTCCACACCGGCGAATCCATCGTCGTCGCCCCCAGCCAGACCCTTTCCGACCGCGACCACCAAATGCTGCGCGCCGCCAGCCTACGCTGCATCCGCGCCCTGAAGATCGAAGGGGGCTGCAACGTCCAATTCGCCTTCAATCAAGACGACGGCGAATACCGCGTCATCGAGGTCAACCCCCGTGTCAGCCGCAGCTCGGCCCTGGCCAGCAAGGCCTCCGGCTACCCCATCGCCCGCGTGGCCGCCAAGATCGCCCTCGGGATGACCCTCGACGAGATCCCCAACGCCATCACCGGCAAGACCGTCGCCGCGTTCGAACCGACCCTCGACTACGTCATCACGAAGATCCCCCGCTGGCCCTTCGACAAGTTCCGCACCGTCGACCCCCGCCTCGGGACCCAGATGAAGTCCACGGGCGAAGTCATGAGCATCGGCCGCAACATCGAGGAATCGATGCTGAAGGCCATCCGCAGTCTCGAAGTGGACGCCGACAGTTTCGACGCCCCCGTCCAATGGAGCGACGACGAGCTGAAGGAACGCCTCGAAGTCGCCACCCACCTGCGTCTCTGGGCGGTCGCCGAAGCGGTCCGCCGAGGATGGACTGCCGAAGAGATCTACGCCCTCAGCGGCTACTTGCCGTTCTTCATCCACAAGATGGCCAACGCCCTCGCAGCAGAACGCGCCGTCCAGGAAGACCCCGGCAACGACCACTTGCTGCGAGAAGCCAAGAAACTCGGTGTCAGTGACACCGCCTTGGCCCGCCGCATGAACATGGACGAAGCCGGCGTCAAGGCCCGCCGCCTCGCCGCAGGCATCTATCCCGACTACAAGATGGTCGACACCTGCGCCGCCGAGTTCGAGGCCAAGACCCCATACTACTACAGCACCTACGACCCCGTCGACGCCGACGCGGGCCTCCCCGCCGACCGCACGGGCGACCGCCGACGCCGCATCTTGGTGCTCGGCAGTGGCCCGATCCGCATCGGCCAAGGCATCGAGTTCGATTACTGCTGTGTCCACGCCGCGTGGGCCATCAGCGAGGAAGGCTGCGCAGCCATCCTCATGAACAACAACCCCGAGACGGTCTCGACGGACTTCGACACCAGCGACCGCCTCTACTTCGATCCGCTCACCCTCGAGGACGTCATGCACGTCATCGAGCGCGAACAACCCGACGGCGTCTTGGTGCAGTTCGGCGGCCAGACCGCCATCAACCTGGCATTGCCCCTCGAAGCGGCCCTCGCCGCCCGGGACGACCTGAAGACCCAGATCATCGGCACGCCCCCTGGCGCCATCGACCTGGCCGAAGACCGGGACAAGTTCAACCGCCTGATGACCAAGATCGGCGTCAAGCAACCGGAAGCCGGTATCGCCTACAGCGACGAAGAAGCGGTCGCCATCGCGACCCGCATCGGCTACCCTGCCCTCGTCCGCCCCAGCTACGTCCTGGGTGGCCGCGCGATGCAGATCGTGCACAATGAGAGCGAACTGCGCGACTACGTCCGGGATGCTGTCCGCGTCAGCAAGAAACACCCGCTACTGGTCGACCGCTTCCTGGCCCGCGCCATCGAAGTGGACGTGGACGCTGTCTGCGACGGCGAAGACGTCCTGCTGGGCGCCATCATGGAACACGTGGAAGAGGCCGGTGTCCACAGCGGCGACTCCACCACGGTCATTCCGCCTCAGAACCTGAGCGCAGAGATCCAAGCCCGCCTGATGCAACACTCCCGTGACATCGCGCTGGCTCTGGGCACCCGTGGCCTCATCAACATCCAGTTCGCCGTCAAGGGCGACGACATCTACGTCATCGAAGCCAACCCCCGCAGCAGTCGCACGGTGCCCTACGTGGCCAAGGCGACCGGCCTGCCCCTGGCCAAGATCGCCGCGAAGGTCGCCCTCGGCAAGAGCCTGGTCGATCAGGGCTATGGTCCCGAGCACCGTGCACCGAAGTTCGACCACGTCGCGGTCAAGGCCCCCGTGTTCCCCTTCCTCAAGCTCCCCGGCGTCGACGCCGTGCTGGGCCCCGAGATGAAGAGCACCGGCGAGGTCATGGGCATCGCCCAAGACTACCCCACTGCGTACGCCAAGGCCATGGAAGCCGCCATGAACCCGCTGCCCACCGAAGGCACCGTGTTCGTGTCGGTCGCGAAGCCCGACCGGCCCCGCATCTTGGACATCGTGCGCCGCCTCGCCGCGCTGGGCTTCGACATCGTCGCCACGGAAGGCACGGCGCACGACCTGCGCGCAGCCGGCCTCGACGTCACCACGGTCTACAAGCTCTCGGAGCGCAAGAGCCCCGATGCGATTGACCTGATCAAGGACGGTCGCATCCAGCTCATCATCAACACTCCGAGCGAACTCATGGAAGCCCCCCAGATGCGGGATGGCTACCAGATGCGCCGGGCCGCCGTGGAGGGCGAGGTGCCCTTCCTGGCGACGGTCGAAGCAGCCGACGCTGCGGTGGGAGCCATCGTCTCCAAGCGGGCCGTGAAGGGACGCTTCCCTGTCCGCAGCCTGCAATCGTACCACACCAAGGTGACGCTGCATGCGTAAGGACCTCGTCGCCATCGTATGCTGCCCTGAAGACAAGGCGAAGCTGACACTGGACGCCAAGAAGGAAGATGAGCACGGGGAGATCATCGAAGGGACGCTCACCTGCACCGAGTGCGGGTTCGCTTACCCCATCGAGGAGGGCATCCCCAACCTCCTTCCCCCGGCGTACCACGTCAAGGGCAAGCGCGCCTGACGGGACGCTCCAGGTCCCTGGGACTCCTCCTCTTGCCTGATGGCACGTTCCCCTGAGGGACGACCCCGACTTCCTGTGCATCCACTGGACCCTCATTCGGCAAGCGTTTACATGGCAGCATCCATGGTTCGGTTTGCGGGATGCACATGGATGGGTTGGCGGCCGAGCAGGCCAGCGGCAATGAGGCGGACGCGAAAAAGGAGAGCGTAGCACTACGCGCAGCGGACGATTCCCTCGCCAGGCAGAAGCACCACGAGCTGTTTGAGCCCGATGAGGAGCCGCTTCTCAAGCCGAACAAGGACCGTTTCGTCCTGTTCCCCATCAAGCACGACGACATCTGGAAGATGTACAAGCAAGAGATGGCGAGCTTCTGGACCGCCGAGGAGATCGACCTCGACCAGGACAAGAAGGACTGGGGCAACCTGAACGATGGCGAACGCCACTTCATCGAGCACGTCCTTGCCTTCTTCGCCGCCAGCGACGGCATCGTGCTAGAGAACCTGGCAGTCAATTTCACGAAGGAAGTCCAGATCCCCGAAGCACGCTGCTTCTACGGCTTCCAGATCATGATGGAGAACGTCCACGCCGAGACGTACAGCCTCCTCATCGACACCTACATCAGCGACGCGAAGAAGCGCGACTACTTGTTCCACGCCATCGATAATATCCCGGCCGTCCGCAAGAAGGCGGAGTGGGCGATGAAGTGGCTCAGCAAGAAGAAGGCCACCTTCGCCGAACGCCTCGTCGCGTTCGCCGCGGTCGAGGGCATCTTCTTCTCCGGCAGTTTCTGCGCCATCTTCTGGCTCAAGAAGCGCGGCCTCATGCCTGGCTTGACCTTCAGCAATGAACTCATCAGTCGTGACGAAGGCCTGCACTGCGAGTTCGCTGCTCTGCTCAACAGCAAGTTGCGCAACCCCGCAGGCGAGGTCAGTGTCCGCAACATGATCGCCGACGCCGTCGAGATCGAGAAGGAGTTCATCATGGAGGCCATCCCGGTGAGCCTCGTCGGCATGAACGCCAAGATGATGGGCGAATACATCGAATTCGTCG
>JBFGSX010000092.1:0-6904 GCA_041566495.1 Thermoplasmatota archaeon | reverse complement strand
TCTTGCCTGGGGGTGAGGGTCTTGCCTCGACCGTGTGCCTTCAGGTCGGGGTGGTATTCGCCCACGTGCAGGAGTTTGAAGTCGTCGGCGGGGACGACCCGGCGCATGTGCTGGGTGAACTGGTTGAATGCCGCGAGCCCGTCTGGGTTTGGGCTCATGACGTTGATGTGGATGTAGCCCCCTTCGACGATGACCGGGTGGAAGACGGTCTCGGGGCCCAGCATCTGGATGGTGAGCTGGATGGGGTCGTGCTTCTGGTAATAGCTCAGGACCGCGGTGGTGATCTCGACGCTGGCGTACTCTTCGCCTTCACTGAGAACGGTGTAGGTGCCGTATTTCTTGGCAAACTCACCGGTCAGGAAGCGCCGACGGGTGAGCGGGTCGGCGACGATGGTGACGATGGCCTTCTCGACGGGGGCATCGGCGCCGGGTCGGAGCAGGTTCATGACGATGCGGACGTCCGGGTTGTCCTGCGTGAAGCGACATAGGAGGTTGTCGTCGCTACGGATCTTGAACAGGTATTCTGTCAATCCGGGCACAGACCCACCACTTTTCGGGCGATATAAAAGGTGGACTTACGGCATGTCAGGGTTGATATCTCAACCTTGAGCCTGGTTCTTGGTGGACATCTCCAAGGCCATGGTGGGAAGTGGTTTAGTATGCCCCTCGGTCGAAAGGCTGTGAAGCAGACCCTCATCCTGCTCGCGCTCGCCCTGGTCCTTGCGGGTTGCGCAGATACCAAGCCCGAACCCACCGTGGCGCCGGAGCCCAGCACCGACGACATGGTCATCCGGGGCATCGTCCAGACCGCGGACCTGGCACCCATCGTGACGGCCAATGTCACGGTGATGCCCCTCAACCTCACCGAGACCACCGCCCCGGACGGGTCGTTCCGCTTCCCACCCCTGCCGTTGGCGGTCTACGACATCGCCGTCACCGCCGACGGGTACCTGCCCCGCACCGTCAGTGTGACCCCGGGACAGAACAACAGCATCCTCATCACCCTCGAGCCGAGCGCCGTGGCACCCACCCAGGACCTGCAGCGCTACAAGGGCCATCTGCAATGCGCAGCGGAGTACATCATCATCGCCGGCGCCTGCGACCGCGTCAGCACCGAGTTCGGCGGCCCCAGCCTCGTGGATGCGGAGGGCATCTTCGAGCACGACGTGCAGGCCGGCTGGCAGACCATCGTCGTGGACGTCGTGTTCGAGAGCGGCGCCGCAACCACCTACGATGGCCTGCGGGTCACCGTCAAGGGCGGCGACGACGCCGATGCCCTGAACGAGTACGCGCAATACGGTCGTTTCCACGACAGCACCGCTTACACCTTCCGCCTCGAACCCGGGCAGACATACAACGACGGCAACGCCCCCGTGCCCGGCAATGCCACCACGTTCCTCTTCGATGTCTTTGCCCAGGGCCACGGCTACCACGCCGTCTGCGACCCCAGCGGAGGCAGTTGCTTCCTGGGCGTAGGCGCGGGCGTCGATGTGCAGTTCGAGCTGGTCGTCACCACCTTCTACCATGAGGGAGCCCCCGAGGGCTTCACCCAGCGCTGATGTGGGACCTCGCCGCGCGCCGGCCCTGGCCAGCGCTGCTCATCGTGCTCGGATTGAGCCTCATCTCGGCCGCAGGAATCGCCCAGATCGAGACCCAAGTGGACTTCGTCGACACCGTCCCTGAACACGCTGGGCTGGCACCCTACCGGGACATGCTGGAGCGTCTGGATGGCATCCGCTTCGTCGCCATCTACATGCCCCACGAGCCGAGCCACCCTAGCCCTGATCTGCGAGACCCCGCCGGCTTCGACCCATTGGTGCAAGACCAAGAGGACCTCACGGCGTTCTTGGAGTCCCGGTTCCCGGACACCTTCAGCCACACGTTGAGTGTCTACGAAGGCATGCGGGCAGGGCACTACATGCTCGAGAAGATCGCCACCGCAGGCAATCCTCGTGCTGACTCCTACAGCGTCCCCGACGACCCCATCCGATACCAGACCGTCCGGGACCGGGGCCTGGAGGATGGCAGCTTCGACGACGTCCTTGCAGCCAACGGGGAAAGCAGTCTGCTGCTTGCCTTCTTCGCCACCAAAGACAACGGCCTCGCCCGGGAACTATCCGGTGAGGTGGCGGATGCCATCGCACAGTGGACCTCCCCCACCGGCGTCACAGGCCCCGCCCAAGCCAGTGGCCTGCTCTACAGCAGCTACGTGGTGGACGAACAGAACCGCAGCGACGTGCCCCTCTGGGGCGCCTGGGCACTCGCCGCCGTGGCCGTGGTGCTGCTATGGCTCATCCGCCGCCCCAGCAACGTCCTCATCGCAGGCACCGCCGTCGGCCTTGCCACCCTCTGGACATTCGGCACCATTGGTTGGCTGGGATGGGAGCTCAATTTCCTCAGTGTCTTCGTGGCACCGGTCGTCATCGGCATCGGCGTCGACCACGCCGTCCATTTGCTGCACCGGGCCGAAGAAGACGGGGACATGGCCCACGCGGCGCGCAGCATCGGCCCAGCCATCAGTGTGGCCGCCCTGACCACCGCAGCCGGCCTCGCCGTCCTGCTTCTCGTCCCGGCCCCCTTGTTCTCCCAGATCGGAGGCATCGCCGCCTTGGGCATCCTGTTCAGTCTGGCCGCCGCGCTGGTCTTCGTGCCCGCCGCCGCATCCTTTGCTCCCGGCCGAGCACCTCGGAATCTGCGAGGCGGCTCATTGTCTTGGCTTGCAAGCCACGCCCGCAGCGTCGTGCCGGTGGTCATCGTGGCCCTCATCACGATCGTCGCCATCGCCTCTGCCACCCAGACCCGTCTCGAGTCTGGATCCGCCGAGAACGAATTCCCTCAAGATGACCCCGTCATCCAATTGCAGCACCGCGTCGAAGCCGAGTACGGCGCCTTCCAGCGGGCCTACATCATCATGCGGGGAGACATGACGGATCCAGCAGCGCTCCGGACACTGCACGCAGCGACATCCCAAGCCGCAGGGTTGCCATTGTTCCGGGAAGCCAGCAGCATCGCGGACATCCTGTTGGCGGACGAAGCCACGGACGATGGCGCAGCAGACATCGCCATCGCAGGTCTCCTGGGAGGGCTCAACATGGCCCCCAGTGACGAAGAACGGCTCCCACAGACCAAAGGGGATGCCCGAGACGCCTTGGATGCGGTCTTCGCCGATCCCCTGTGGGGCAGCATCGCGCCCTTCACCATCACCAGGGATTACTCCCTGGCCATCGTCGCCATCACCCTCGACCCATGGGAGAGCCAGACGGAACTCACGCAACTGCGCACAGCGTTGCAAGCCCTGGCGGACGATGTCCAAGGGGACCTGCAGACCCATGACGTGGCCGCCGGTGGTGCCCCCTTGAACCGGGCCGCGATCATCGAGCAGACGCCCATCAATGTCGCCATCGCCACCATCGGCACGGCGGCGGTCGTGGGCACCATCCTGGTCATTGCATGGCGCAAGCGGGGCCTCGAGGGCATGAAGGTCGCCGGCATCGGCGTCATGATGGTCCTCATCGGGGCCACGTGGCTCCTGGGCGCCATCCCCCTCCTAGACCGTCTCTACGACGCATTGGGGACCGGCAACAACGCCGCATTGAACGACATGTTCCTCCTGGCCTTCGCCATCACCGTCGCCGTGGGCATCGACGATTTGGTGCACCTGGCATCCCGCTTCTGGGAGGAACGCGACAAGGGCGCGGACCGAGACACCGCCCTGCGGGTCGCCTTGCAGCACGCGGGGCGGGCCATCACGGGCACGACCGCCACCACATTCGTGGCCTTCGCGGTGCTCGCCGGGGTGTACTTCCTGCAAAGCAAGAACCTCGCCATCCTGACAGCCATCGGGGCACTCTCCGCCTACGCACTGACGCTGCTGCTGGTGCCCCGGGTGTTGGCCGCGTCCAGTCGGGACCTGCACGCCCAACCAAGCCGCGAAGCGGTCGCTTAGGCTTTCGTCTCGACGGCGCTGACGCTACGATCAGAAGATCTGGGCGCTCAGTGTTGGCCGCCGACGGGGTGGTGGACACCCGCGCCGGCGCTGACCTTGCCGACCACTTGGACGTGGTACTCGGCGTGGGAGCGCAGGACCGCCAAGGCGGCTTCGACGGCGTCAGCCGGGACGACGACCACGAAGCCCATGCCCATGTTGAACGTCTTGTACATCTCGTGGGCTTCCACGTTGCCCCATTCCTGGATGCGTTGGAAGACCGCAGGGACCGGCAAAGGGTCCGTGATGTCGTACTGGACGCCTTGGTTGATGCGGCGCAGTTTGCGCAGGCCGCTGCCCGTGATATGGCTGAGGCCGTGCACCGCCACGTCACTCTTGAGTAGCGCGACGATGGGCTTGACGTAGATGCGAGTGGGTTCCAAGAGGACCTCGCCGACGCTGCCTTCGTAGTCGGTGGTGGGCCAGGCATCGGTGTACTCGTAGCCGGCGCCTTCGATGACCTTGCGGGCAAGGGTGTAGCCGTTGCTGTGGATGCCGCTGCTGGCAAGACCGATGAGGACGTCCCCAGGTTGGATGGCTTCCCCCGTGACGAGGTCTTCCTTCCGGGCGTAGGCCAGGCAAGTGCCGGCCAGGTCGAAGCCTTGGACGATGCCGGGCAAGGTGGCGGTCTCGCCGCCGATCATGCTGACGTTGGCCAGTTCGGCGGCCCGTTCGAGGCCGATGCCGATCTGCTTGGTGAATTCAGGGTCGGGGTCTTCGACGGCGAGGTAGTCGACGAACGCGATGGGTTCGGCGCCGACGCAGATGGCATCGTTGACGTTCATGGCCATGCAGTCGATGCCCATGGTGTCCCATTTCTTGATGGCGCGGGCGATCTCCACCTTGCTGCCGACACCGTCGGTGCACAGGCAGAGAGCGTATTCGCCGAATTCGACGAGGCCGCCGAAGTGGCCGATGCCACCAATGGGGGCGCCAATGCCACTGCGGGCGAAGGCCAAGGCACCGGCGAGGGCGCCCACGGCTTTGTCTTCCTTCTCAATGTCGACGCCGGCGTCGGCGTAGGTCATCGGCTTGTCGGCCACGAAGCGGCGACCCCGCCATCATTGAAGAACGCGGCGACGGCCCGGGGGCCCTCGACCCATCGGGTGCACCGGCGAGCCTGAGGGCTAGGGGAAGAGGGAGGAATGACCGCGACGGGGCCAGATGGGGCCGTGGAATCCTACTGGGGGTACATCTTGGCGATCTCGGGGCCGAACTTGTCGGTGATGACCCGGCGCTTCAGTTTGAGGCTCGGCGTCAGTTCGCCACCCTCGACCGTCCAGTCCTTGTCGACGATCCACCACTTCTTGATCTGCTCGTAGCGAGCCAAGTGGGCGTTGACCTGTTCGACCTCCTTCTCGATGAGGCTGACCACTCGCTGGTCGCTGACCAATTGGCCCCCTTGCCCGGCGATGCCGTTCTGCAAGGCGAACTGCTCCAGGACCTCCCAGTCGGGCAGGATCAAGGCGGACATGTACTTCTGTTTGTCACCGATGACGCAAGCCTGGGCGATGTGAGGCTGCAGTTTGAGCATGTTCTCGATGGGCTGCGGGGCGACGTTCTTGCCGTTGCTCATCACGATGATCTCCTTCTTGCGGTCGGTGATGAAGACGAAGCCGTCCTCGTCGATGAAGCCGACGTCGCCAGTGTGGAACCAACCAGCCTTGTCCATGACCTCTGCCGTGGCCTTCTTGTTGTTGTAGTAGCCCTGCATGACCATGGGGCCCTTGCAGAGGATCTCCCCTTCGACGACGTCGGTGCGTTGGGAGTCCCATTCACTGGTGTCGATGATGAGCTCGGCGCCGGGGACCGCCTTGCCGACACTGCCAAAGCGCAGGTGGCCGGGGCGGTTGACCGTGATGACCGGGCTGGTCTCCGTCAGGCCGTAGCCTTGCAGGATCTTGATGCCTGCCGCCCAGAAGAATTCCTCGATCTCCTTGCTCAGCGCCGCGCCCCCACTGACGAAGTAGCGCAGGTTGCCGCCGACCCGTTGCTTGAGTTTGCCAAAGACCAGTTTGTCGGCTTTGGCGACCTTCTTGGCGAGGCTCTTCGGGAGAGGCTCGTTGCGTTGGACGTAGACGTTAGCGGCCATGCCTTGCTGGATGGCCCAGTTGAAGATGGCGCGCTTGACGAAGCTGGATTGCTTGACGTTGTCATGGATGCGAGCGTAGATCTTCTCGTAGAGACGAGGGACGCTCATCATGATGGTCGGCTTGGCGACCTGCATGTCATCCAGCAGTGTGTCGATGCTGCGGGCGAAGAAGACGTGGGCACCGACCGTGTAGGCGGTGAAGTGGCCACCGGTGCGCTCGAAGACGTGGCTGAGGGGCAGGAAACTGAGGAACGTGTCCTCTGGGCCGATGTCGACGCAGCTGGCGGCCATGACGGCGTTGCTGGCGAAGTTGTTCTGGCTCAGCATGACGCCCTTGGGTTCGCCGGTGGTGCCGCTGGTGTAGACCAGGCTGATGAGGTCGCCCGGGTTGACCTTGGCGGCCATCTTGTCGAAGGCATCCGGGGTCTTGCTGGCGTATTCACGGCCTTCGCGCACGAGGCGGTCGTACGTGATGACGCCCTTCTTGCGGCTGGTGCCTTCCAGCAGCACGATGGTGTCGGCCTTGATGTCCTTGCGGACGCCGTCGAGGCGGGCCAGCATGTCCGGGTCCTGCACGAAGAGGACCTTGGCGCCGGAGTCGTTCATGATGTAGGCGCCCTGTGGGCCTGTGAGGGTGTCGTAGATGGGCACCGTCTCGGTGAGGGCGTTCGCGATGTCGTCCTCCTCGAGGTCGCGATTCTCGGCGAATGCAGCGTAGAGGGCGGCCGTCACGGCCTGCTCGAGCTCGGCGCCGGTCAGTCGCTCGGCCTGCTCGGCCAGCTCCAGGAGGCGGTAGTGGCTCGGGTCACGCCCGCGCCCGCGGATGT
>JBFGSX010000091.1:0-6958 GCA_041566495.1 Thermoplasmatota archaeon | reverse complement strand
GCCCTAGGCGCATGTGGCCGGCGACTCCGAGGCTATAGATAGCGGCGTCGGCGGCAGAACCTTGATTTGCCCGCCGACCCCATCCTCGTTGTGTACGGGCGGATGGCCATCATACTGGGCCTCGCCACTGTAGGGCTCGTGATCCTCACGGCCATCACTTGGACGACCGAGGACTGGCAGAGCGTGACCGCAGGCCTGTCGCTGCTGCCTCTGGCATTCGCCGCCGTGGTGCTCTTCGTGGCCTGGCTGGCGCTCGGATGCGCTTGGGCCATCGAGCGTTGCAGGTAGGGGGCCCTAGTCGTTGAGCTTGGGGTCTTCCATCGTGCGCCCGGTCTCACCGCTCTGTTGGCGCTCGATGCTCTCGAAGAGGGCGCGGAAGTTGCCTTCCCCAAAGCCTTGGGCACCGTGGCGCTGGATGACCTCGTAGAAGAACGGACCCGCAGCGGCTTCGTCGTAGAGCAGACTGGCTTCCTGCATGAAGATCTGCAGGAGGTAGCGGTGGTCGGCGCCGTCAACGAGGATCTTACGCTTCTGCAGGTCTTGGATGTCTTCCTTGAGGTTGTCCACGGCGCGTTCGGCGAGGCGCTCGGGGAGCATCTCGTAGTACGCGGCGGGCGTGTCAAGGAACTTGAGGCCGGCGTTCTGCATCATGGGCACGGTGTCCATGATCTGGCTGGTGCTGAGAGCGATGTGTTGGACGCCGGGGCCGCCGTTGTCGTCCACGAACTTCTGGATCTGGCTGCCGTAGAAGTTGGGGCTCAGGGGCTCGTTGGTGGCGAACTTGACGTTGCTCTTGGGGTCCCGGACCACGATGCTGTTGAGGCCACTGCCGACGGCCTCGGGGTTGCTGTCTTGGGTGTGGAAGCGGATGTCCCAGAAGTGCTCGAAGCCGAGGACGTCCTTGTACCAGTTGATCAGCGAGTGCAGGTCACGGGTGTTGCTCGTGATGTGGTCCATGTGGGTGAAGGCCAGTTTGTTGGTCTCTTCTTCCACTTGGGCGGTGAGTTTGCTATCGATGGCGTCTTCGGAGGATTTCTCGACGAAGCCGTACTCGACGTCGCCGAGGGGGCTGGCGATGGTGAAGCTGCGGCGGGTGTCATCTCCGACGGGTTCGTCGATGATGTTGGCATTGCGGCTGTCCAGGGTCTTGAAGGCGTGGTCGACCGACTCGACGAGGAAGTTGACGTGGCGGACACCGTCGGGGTGGTTGCGCAGGAAGCGCGCGGCGTGGCTGGTCTTCTCGACGGGAGCGGTGACCTGGACCCGGGCCCGGCCGGCTTGGAAGATGATGGTGTCTTCCCCAGTAGCCGTGATGGATTCCTCGTTGCTGGTGGCGACGACGCGGTAGTCCATCTTGTCTTCGTAGAAGGCACGACTGCGGGCGAGGTCGTGGACGACGAAGTCCACGCTCTCGATGCGCTTGATGCCCAGGTTGTCGATGTCCATGGGTCGTCCTAAGGCACTTTGTACTTCAGGGTTGCCACAGGAGCAGTCCGGGTGGTTGATATGTTCCGGTCGATGTGTTCCTGTCGTGCACGTTCTTTCCTTTACGGAGTCGTGGAGCGCCCAAGACGTGGCGACGGTACCGGAGGTGTTGGAGCAGATCCAGTTGGACACGCTGACCTGGGTCCGCTCCGCTGGAACGCCCGTACCACAATTGGAGGAATTGGGAGAAGCGTTCGGGTTGCACCCGTTGGCCATCGAGGATGTGACCCACGTCAGGCAGCGCCCCAAGGTCGAGGACTACCCCGACTTGACGTTCATCATCCTGCGCATCCCTCGCCGGGAAGAGGAACTGGCATGGCAACAAGTGGGCGTGTTCCTGGGCAAGGACTTCGTGGTCACCGCCAGCACGGAACCCGTGCCTGAACTGGACCAATTGGAACGACGCCTCTTGGCTCGTGGCCTCAACGGGGAGACCGACGCATCCAACCTCCTGTACAACGTATTGGACGTCCTGGTGGATGCGTGGTTCCCGTACATGGATGGCTTAGAGGACGACGTGGAAGACCTAGAAGCGGCAGCCAGCACGTTGCCATCCCAAGAGATCCTGGCAGCAGTCCGCGCCATCAAGCGGACCGTCAGCCGGACCCGCAAGGTGAGCTTGCCCATGCGGGAAGCGATGCTCAACCTGGAACGTGGCACCCACCCACATTTGTCGCAAGAGTCCAAGGTGTACATCCGCGACGTGAGTGACCACATGGTGCGCTTGTCCGAACGCTTGGAGCACGTGCAGGAAATGGCACTCATCGCCCAGGAGACCTGGAACGCCACGTTGGCCAATCAACAGAACCAGGTCATGAAACGCCTGACCGTCATCGCAGCCCTGTTGCTGTTCCCTGGCCTTGTCGCCGGTTTGGGGGGCATGAACTTCGAACGAGGGTTCCCTGAGTGGGGATACTGGCCGGTCGTGGGGGGCATTGTGGTGTTCATCATCCTCGGCTTCAGCGTCGCCGCGTGGCGCAAGTGGCTGTGAGCCTCTTCGACCGCGCCTCTCTTCAGGCGCCCCGGGCTCAGCCCGCTGTTGCCAAGGGAAAGTAAGGCGTCCAAGACCGCCCGCGCCACCAAGGTCGTGGAAGGCCTACGCGCCGCGTACCCGCACAGCACGTGCGCCTTGGACCACTCGACGCCGTTCCAATTGTTGATCGCCACCATGCTGTCGGCGCAGACGACGGACATGAAGGTCAACGAGGCGACGGCGGAATTGTTTGCCCATTTCCCTGACGCTTACGCATTGGCGGAAGCGGACGTGGACCACGTTGGGCAGATCATCGGCTCTATCGGCTTGTGGCGCAACAAGGCCAAGAACGCCGTGGCCACCGCCCGCATGGTCGTCAGCCAATACGACGGCGAGATGCCCACCACCGTGGAGCACCTCGTCCGATTGCCTGGCGTGGGGCGCAAGACCGCCACGGCCGTCCTCGGGACCGCATTGGGCATCCCCGCAGGCGTGACCGTGGACACCCACATGCTGCGCATCAATGCCTTGCTGAAGTTGTCCAAGCACACAGACCCCGACAAGATGGCGGCCGAACTGGAGGGCCTGTTGCCCCCTCACGAGTGGTCTGCTTACACCCACCGCATCATCGACCATGGACGCTTGGTGTGTGTCGCACGACGGCCCCGCTGCGGGGTCTGTCCGCTCGCCGAGTTGTGTCCGTCGGCGTTCAATGAGAAGGTGGGATACAAGCCGGCCAACGATGAGAAGGAACCGGCGAGTGCGAAGGGATTGAGTTGGAAGAGGCGCAGGCTGTCGCCTACATGATCTGGTAGCCGAGGACCCAGACGTGCAGCGTGCAACTGTTCGGGCTGACGATGCGCACGGCGCCATAGTCGTACTCGCGGTAGACCGGCATGCAGGTGGGCTCCGGAGGGGCAGCCTCGGCGGCGGGCGCGAAGGTGAGTCCGACGAGGACGACCAGCGTGACGGCGATGAGGGTACGGTTCATCGTTGGTCGATTTGACTCGGTTTCTCAAACCTTGCGGGGTGTTACCCGATTGTCGAATCAGCCCCAGAACGCCCGGCGGGCATCTTGGTCCTGCTCGTACAGCGCATCTTCAGCAGCGCGCACATAGGGTTCATCGATGCCTTGCAGGACACGGATGGCGTGATCGATGCTGTCGCCGTTCACTTCGCCGTAACCGATGAAGGGGAACACGGCAGTGGCGGGGGTGTTCTCGTCCATGGGAACACGCTGGAGGCACTCGCCACCATCGCTGTCGTCCACGGTGGGCGGGCTGATGGCGGTGTGGAACAGGACGTCCTTGAGTTCGTCCATGGTGAAGATGCCATCTGCGAGGGGACCAGCCTCAGGGACGGAGCCGCCGGGTTGGACGGTCGTGATGACGCCATCGTGGATGCCGACGCCGGGGTCTCGGAACATGCGGCGGGCCTCCAAGATCATCTTGGCCGCGCCACCTGCGCTGAACGGCGTGGCGCTGCTGGTGCCACCGCCGGTGTTGCTGATCTCGTTGACAGTGTCTTCCTTGGGGGCCGGGTTGGCGCAGCCGTCGCCTGAGATGGCAGGGAACCAATTGGCCCAGGTAGGGTAGCCGTCGTTGTCAGTGGCACCCACCGTGACGACGCCAGCGACGCCGGCGTTGTCTTGGCATTGGCTGGGGTATCCGAGGGTGCCCGTGTTGCCGTGGCCGTTGGCTGCGGCGACCATGACCAATTGGCGGTCGCGGGCGTACTTGAAGGCCTCCGCCCAACCCCAGGCGTGTTGGGTGGCGAGACCGGCGCAGGTGAAGGGCATGCCCCAGCTGTGGCTCTGGATGTCGATGAAGGGTTGGTCCGCCATCCAGCGCGTGGCTTGGGATTGTGCATCGTCGCCGACGCTAATACTGAGGGCGAGGGGGGCGCGGACGATCATCAGGAGCGTCTCGTTGCCTCCGATGCTGATGGTGTTGCCGCCGCTGCGACCGGCGGTCATGGTGCCGTGGCCGCTGCCGGGCAGGCCACCGGTGCCGAAGCTGGTGAGGCCGATGATCTTGGTGCCAGGGACCCAGTACAGGGTCTCGTCCTGGGTCTGCGCCCACAGCTCTTCATCGGCTTCGAAGTAATCCTCGGCAGCGGTGCTGTTGAGTGCCAGGGTGATGGGGAGGCCTTCCACGTCCGCCGGATATCCGCTGAGGTACGTGGAAGGGTGGGCGAAGCCGTCCTCACCTGGCCGGGCTTGGCGGAACTCATGGTGGTAGGGCTGGATGCCCGTGTCAAGGACCCCGATGACCACGCGGGGCATGAAGGAGTCCAGGGGATCGGTGCCGTTGGCGACTTCTTGCCAGTCAGATACTCCATCGCCGTCCGTGTCAGCATTGTTGGGATCGGTGCCTAGCAAGCCTTCTTCGGCATCGGTCAAGCCGTCACCGTCGCTGTCGGTGTGGATGGGTTGGTCATCGACGGAGGCACATCCTGCAAACAGGACCGCCAACAAAGCCAGGGAGACGAGGCTTACTCGGGCACGCATGTCTGGGCGACTACCCGACGGGCTCTTGGGCGTTGCGGCACCAGACGGAGACAGCTAGGGTGAACCTGTCAAGGAAGGTTGGAAACGTTCAAGTTGGCGACCCAGTGGCATCAGCCATGACCTTCAACCTCGAAGGAAAGCGTGCGCTCATCTTCGGCGTCGCCGCTGACAGTAGCATCGCCTGGGGCATCGCCCAGGAATTGGCCAAGCACGGCGTCAAGTGCACCATGGGCTACCAGAAGCGCTTCCTGAGCCGGGTCATGCAACTCTTCAAGGACACGCCCTGGATCGAAGCCTGGCACGAATGCGACGTCACCAACGAAGACTCCGTCAAGAAGTTCTTCGAAGAAGCAGAAGGCGAATTCGACATGCTCGTCCACTGCATCGCCTTCGCCCCCGCCGAAGCCCTAGGCAAACCCATCGACCAGACCACGTCGGCTGACTTCGCCACCGCATTGGACGTCAGCGCCTACAGTCTCCTGCGCCTGACCCACCACGCCATGCCTCGCATGACCAGCACCGGCAGCGTCGTCAGCCTCACCTACCTCGGTGCCGACCGCACCGTCCCCGGTTACCGCGTCATGGGCACCGCCAAGGCCGCCCTCCAGCAACTCACTCGTGAACTCGCCGTCGTCTGCGGCGAGAAAGGCATCCGTGTCAACACCATCAGCGCCGGACCCATCCGCACCCTCGCGGCAAGCGGCGTCCCCGGCTTCGACACCATCCTTGACTGGATGAAGCACAGCGCCCCCCTCAAGCGCAACGTCACCCAAGACGACGTCGCCAAGGCCGCCATGTTCCTGCTGAGCGACCTCGGCAGCGGCGTCACTGGCCAGACCCTGTACGTTGATGCCGGTTACACCAGCGTCGGTGTGCCCCCGGGCCTCGACCAGATCCGCTTGCCCGGACAAGGCGCCAAACCGATTGTGTTTGGCAAGTCCTAGGCCAGCCTCTAAACGGGTGCTATCCATCGCATAGCGTGAGCTCTCTATCCGGCAAGATCGCCCTCGTCGCAGGCGCCACCCGAGGCACAGGCCGAGGCATCGCCACGGCGCTGGGTGAAGCGGGCGCCACCGTGTACTGCACGGGGCGAACCACCCGTCAGAACCAATCACCGATGGGTCGCGCGGAGACGATCGACGACACCGCCGAGATGGTCACCGCCGCCGGCGGCAAGGGCATCCCGGTCCGGGTCGATCACACGGACAGCCACCAGGTCCGTGCCTTGGCCAATGACATCGGCCACTTGGACATCTTGGTCAACGACATCTGGGGCGGCGACCAGCACATCGCGTGGGGTCAGCCATTCTGGAAGCAGGACCCCGACGTGGCTTGGGGCGTCTTGGAGAACGCCATGCGGACCCACATGACGACCGCCGCGATCTTTGCCCCGGCGCTTCGCAAGAGCGAGGGCTTGCTGGTCGAAGTGACGGACGGAGACACCTACCAATACCGTGGCAATGTGCTCTACGATCTCGTAAAGACCAGCATCATCCGACTCGCCTACAACATGGCCCAAGACCTCGGTGACAAAGCCACCGCCGTCGCCGTGACCCCGGGGTTCCTGCGCAGTGAAGCGATGCTGGAACACTTTGGGGTCACCGAGAAGACGTGGCGAGACGGCATCGAGAAAGACCCGAACTTCGCAGCCAGCGAGACACCTCTCTTCGTGGGACGCGGCATCGCAGCCCTGGCGGCCGATCCAGACCGGCACGAGCATGCAGGCAAGGTGCTGGCCAGTTGGACGCTGAGTGACATGTATGGCTGTGCGGACGCCGACGGCGCCCACCCCCATTGGGGAAACCACTTTGCCAAGGCGTACGGCACTCTGCGCCCGCTGGACGAGGCGTTCTACGATTACTGGAAATCCCAGATCCCAGTCCCACCCGCAGACTGACCGCCGCAGCCAAAAGGGAGGCCCCCGTGGCCCGCCTGTGAAGGTCATTGGTGTGACGGGCATGCCCGGCAGTGGCAAGTCAGAGGCGATGAAG
>JBFGSX010000090.1:0-7022 GCA_041566495.1 Thermoplasmatota archaeon | reverse complement strand
GCCGTCGCCGAAGTCCCAGTGCCAGGATTCGATCACGCCGTCGTCGCTCGAGGCATCCACCAGGGATACAGGGTCCATGGCAACGATCGACGCGGGCAAGGTGAAGTGGGCCACCGGAGGCGGCGAGGTGGTGGTGATCGGTTCCTCGCTCCACGCTTCCCAATGGCCTGCATGATCTTGGCTACGGAAACGGACGGTCCAGTCGCCTGCCCGATTGACGGTCACCTCGGGGCCCGTCCCATTGAGGATCTTGTCGCCGATCACTGCGTATTGGGTCTTGGCCACGCCACTGGTAGCATCGAATGCGGTGAAGCTCAGGGTCACCGGGACCTCAAGATCTTCGGGGATGATCACCCGAGTCGTGGGGGGCACCTGATCGACCCACAACTCGACGTGCGAGACGTTGACGGGATTGGGTTTGTAGGCCGCATCGGCCAGGGTGAACTGCAGGTGGCTGATGCCGTCTTGGAACTCAGCTGTGATGTTGGCAGGGAAGCTGCGTTGTACGTCTAGGTCGGCCAGTGTCGCACCGGTCCATTCGACGTCGGCCGAGGCGACGCCGGCAAGAGCATCGTCGCCCGACAGCCAGACCGTTGGGGGCTCGAGCCACCAGCCTCCAAGACCCCGGGTGCCGTTTTCTAGGGTGATGTTCCAATCGGGCGCCGTGCGGTCAAGGCGCACCGAGATCAGCGTCGTTGCCTCGTTGCCCACGGCGTCGATGGCCACCGCGTGCACGGTGTGTTCTCCGTCTGGCAGGCCCGCCAGTGATAGGTTGTAGTGCCAGGTGTCTGCGGCACCGTAGCCGTCGGCGCCAGGGGTCACTTCGAGGACGGGGGCGTCGTTCTGGACGTCGACGGGGTCCACGGATACGAACAGGCGTGCCATGCCTGCCACGTCGTCATGGGCCGCGACGTGCACATGCATGTCGGTGAGGTTGTACCAATCGACCGAGTTCAACGTCCACCCATCGGAGTGCACGGTAGTGGCGATCGACGGCTCGGTGCCATCCACCTCGACGGTGGTCAAGATTTCGCGGCGCAAGTGGGTCGAGCCGGCCAAGGGATAGACGTGCAGTTCCACATCCACGGGGCCTTCTTGCGCCGGGTTCAGCGTCGCCGTCCCTGAAGCAGTGCCACCTGGAGTGAAGTGGAATCCTTCGGAGAACAAACCACCTGGGGGCGCGGCGCCGGGCCCGAACATGGATCCCCCGAGGCGGTCATCGATATGGATGCGCGAAGGGATCGAGGAGTAGTAGCTGATGTCGTAGTCGGTGACGCTGCCTAGCGCCACCACCTGCGGCTGCCAGGCGCCGGTGACGCCCACCAGTTCTTCTTGCGAGTCTCGGACGGTGGCGTAGGCGCCGGTGGTCGGCGACGCGATGGGTAGAGGCATCGCATCGTTGTGGAACTCGCCATCGTGCTCGTCGGTCTCGTGGTTGAAGACGAACCAGGAGTTGTCCGGGCCACTTCCTTCTGAATCGGCGAACAAGCCGTATTCTTCGCCCTTGGGCTTGACCGGGTAAACATCTTCGCCACCCACGTCGATGAAGCGACCCGGGGCGATGCTGGAGCCGAAGCCGAATGACTTGCTGTAGGTCGGGTATGGCTGCTGGTAGGTGTCGTCGCCGCCCAGATCCGCGAATGTCCCGTGGGCGCCGAAAGCGTCGCGGGAATAGAGCAGGATGTCGTAGATGTCGTTGCCGGCCGCGTCGATGAACACCCCATGCAGGAGGCCGTCATTGCCGCCGAGACCTCCTCCGCCGACGCCGAACACGTTCGCATCATAGCCGTCCACGCTGTAACGGTCATCGCCGGCCAGTTCCAAAGCCAATCCGCCGGCACCGAACGCCGTTCGGACCGAGTAGTACGTGTCATCGCCAGCCGCCTCGACGAACGTACCGCCGTCGGCGCCGAGACCCGTCCCCTTGAGGCACGGGATGCAGAACGACCCAAGCCCGTTGTGGAATCCGAGGGTCCCGATGTGGTAATCGTCTTGCCCATCGAGCTCGATGAACAAGCCCCCTGCGGCGCCCATAAGGTAGAGCACGTAATTTCGGTATGACCCGCCTTTGATGCTGTAGATGTCGTCCCCAGCGGCGTCGAGGAAGATGCCGCCCTTGGCACCCCAGGCGCCGTCGAACTCGCTGGGCTTGTTGGTCTCGCACAGCGCGCGGCACACGGATTCGCTGCCGTCAACTGTGTAGGTATCGTCTCCGTCGAGGTCGATGAAGATGCCCCCACTGTCGCCAAACGATCCTGAGCGCCCATCGTACACGTCGTCGCCACCTAGGTCGATGAAGATGTCGCCTTCACCGCCAAGGGTCTGGCCGGTGGCGTCGTGGTGGTCGTCCCCCGTAGAACCGAAGCAGACCTGATTGGGAGTGCCAGGGATCTGTTGGCAGCCGGGCGGTACACTCTCCAGGACGGCCAGGTTGGACGAGGCGATGCGCAAGCCAGGCAGGGCTTGCTGGATGCCCTGGCTGCGCGCCCACGGGTCAGGTGACAGGTGTGCCGTGTAGAGATCTTGCAAGGCCTCAGCGAATGCTTGGCCCAGTGCCTGCTCGACCGCCTGCCAGGAGCTGGCCGGTACGGGAACAAGGATCTCGTCGAGGGTAGGAAGGGCCTGTTCATCGGCCAGGCTGCTGCCCCCGATACTGACGGGCATGAGCATCAGGAAAGCGAGGATTAGGGGCGACGCGCGGCGTGACAAGGAGACCACCAACGGAAACCACTCAGGCCACCATGCAAAGCCTTTCTTGTCGTAGCGCCGCCCCGGCCGGGCACATAGCAGGCTCCATGATGGGCGCTCAGGGGCTTCTCAGGCAAGGCACCGAACTCAGCCGCGCCGGGTCTTGGCCGCGGAAGCTACGGCCTGAACCAACTGATGCCCAGGAAGTCCACGTTGGGTGTCGTGGCCACCAGGAACGTCTTGCGGACGCCGTGTGCAAGGCGGACGGCGCGGCTCAGTTCCGACCAGTGCAGCATGTCATCGTCTGCGACGCACTGGATGAGCCACTGCGCGTGGGTCTTGTCGGGGTGTTCGTTGTAGCCCCGGAAGTGGGTGCCGAACCGGAAACCACTCTTGGTCACGACGCCGGCGTCGCGCAGGGTCTCGTAGACGGGGAGTGTGCGGCGGAAGTGGTGCTGGTGACCGCCTTCTAGGCCTTCGACGTCGAGGATGCCCCGTCGGCGGAGAGCTTCGGCCTCGGTGAGGCTGAGCACGAGGTCTTGGCCGTGGGGGGTCCCCAGGGCGTGGTCGCCTGGGAGGCCCCCGTGCACGATGACCCGGTCCGTGAGGACCGTGCCGACGGCGTGGCCCGTGGGCCAGCTGCTGGCGCCGGTCGGGCGCTCTTGAGAGAGTCGGTAATGGGTGACGGCACCGTCATCATCGACGACGCCTACGACGGCGCCCGCGTCCGCCCAGCGACGAAGTTGGTCGGCGTCCACGGCGTCCCGTTCACTGGCGGGGTAGAAGGGGAACCATGGTTCGGAAGGGGGTTGTTGGCCACGGGGCCAGACCAGGAAGCCGTCCCCTTCGTGGCGCACGACGAGGCCACGGTCACGGAGGTCGGCGTAGGCCAGGTAGGCCGCTTCGATGCCTTCGACCAGGACGCTCCAAGGCGTGTTGAGTTTGAGGCGCCCTTCGTGGGCGGCGTGGGCTGCTTCGATGCGGCTCAGGCGCAGGCCGCCACCACTGATCGGGGTGCCGACGCTGCCCTTCTGCCGTAGGCGGTGTGCCTCTTTGTCATCATCGACGACGACGTGGTCGTCGACCAGGGTGCCTTTGGCGACCCCGCCCTTCATTCACGGGCCTCGAGTTCGCGGACCGCTGTGCGGCCCACTTCATCGACGCGGCCGATCTTGCCACGGCGCAGGACGAAGCGCCAGAAGTTGGCGCCTTTGAGGCCGAGGGTGCCGCCGCTGGCGTTGACGTGCCCGCCGCCGTCGAATTCCTTGGCGACGAGCTGGCAGACGTCTGCGCCCTTGCGGCTGCGGAGGCTCATGTGTCCATTGGGGCGGACGTTGACGGCGACCTGGACGTCGTCGGCCTCCAAGACGCGGTGCAGGCCGACGTTCTTGGGGAGCCAACCGTACACGATGCCCACTTTCTCGCCGGTGGACGTCTCGAAGTAGCGGGTCTCGCCCAGGAGGCGAGCCGCGTCCCTTTCGACTTCCGCGCGGTGGCGGTCGGCAGCGGCTTGGATGGTCTCGTCGATGACGGGGTCCTTGGGGCCGCAGGTGAGGCAGTGATTGTTGAAGCGCTCGGTGCCAAGGTCGCTCATAGCGAACTCGAGGAGTTCGGAGTCGGGGGTCTTGTTCCACCAGAGGTCACGGTCTCGGATGGTCTCGGCGAGTTTCTTGGCGTACTTGTCCTTGGGGCAGAACGCCTTCTGTGCGAGGCTGGCCCCGGACTCGGTGTGGTCAGCGTTGACCTCGAGGACGTCGAGGTGGGAGGCCAGGCGATCGAGATCGATGTTCTCCCATTGCTTCTCGTGGTGGTCGCGCCACTCGATGTTCCAGCCCTTGTGTTTCAACGTGCGGACGGCGTCGACGATCTTGTCGAAGTGCTGCGCGTTGAGGCTGAGGTCGGTGATGTGGAGGGTGCGGCCCTTGCCATCGAAGCGCGTCAGGTGGGCCAGGACGCGCTGGATGTCGCTGGGTTGACAGTAGGCGACGCCCACTTGGTCGGCGCCCCAGGCACGCAGGGCCATGATGGCTGCGCCGGCGCCGTCGAGGCAACCACCGTGCGAGATGACGAGCACCTTCTTGGCTGCGGCTTCCGCGTTGGCCAAGCGTTGCTCGAAGCGCTTACGCTTACGCCGGTCACTGCGGAACATGGAGCGCTTTGGCCAGTAGAGATTCGCCACGAGAGCCCCGTTCATCGCTCCGCGTATAAGACGGGTGCGGCGAGGTGCGGCGAAGCTACCCGACGGCGATGCGGGCCACCAATCGGACCAACCAGCGGGGTCCCTCGACGATGGCACCCGGCCCCGACCACGCGATGCGCAGTTCGGGGTTGAGGCCTGGCCAGCGGCTTGGTTTGAAGGCGTCCGCCAGGAGTTTGCTACGGCGCAGCGTGTAGCCTCGGCGAGCCAGGGCCGCGGTGATGGCGATGCGGGCAGCGGGCGGATTGCGCATGCCCAGTTCGATGCTGGCGTGACCCAACCAGTGTTCGAGGATGCTGCGCAAGCCAGGCGCGAAGGTGCGCCACACGAGGACGCCGGAGAACAGGCTCCAGAGGCTGGCTTCCAGGAGGGGGACGCGCCCCAAGGCCCAGAGCGTGGCAAACAATGTGATGCTCCACGCCCCGCCGACGCACAGGCCCACCCGCCATGCGATGCGGTGGCGCACGACGGCGTGATCCGTCGGCTCGGCGCGTCGCCGATGGTCGAGCTGCAGGGGAGGCGCCCGAGAAGGCGTCGCCTGAAGCGCAGGCATATTCCATGGGAAGTGGGGGTCGCAGCTTAGGCCCTTCCATCCGACGCCCCACCCCCAACCTTTCTTCAACCTCCCATCGAGTGCCCACCCAGTGGCACTCAAGGTCTACAACGTCCGCACCCGCGACAAGGAACTGTTCACGCCCATCGAGCCGGGCAAGGTCGGTTTCTACCTGTGCGGATTGACAGTCTACGACCATATGCACATCGGACACGCCCGCACGGCGGTCTCCTTCGAGGTCGTGCGCCGATGGCTTGAGCACCACTACGACGACGTGACCTTCAGCCAGAACGTCACCGACGTGGATGACAAGATCATCGCACGCGCCGAAGAGCTCGGCGTCAGTCCCTTGGAGCACGCCGCCACGTGGGACGCCGAGTGCCGCCATCAGACCGACCGCTTGGGCGTCCGCGCCCCTGATGCGGCCCCCCATGCCACCACCAGCATGGACGGCATCATCCAGTACATCCAAGCCATCATCGAACGGGGCTTCGCCTACGCCACCGACAGTGGCAATGTCTACTTCGACGTGCCCAAGTACGACGAGTACGCCCAGAAGGAATTCCCCGAAATGGGCTACGGTACACTCAGTCGCCGGGACTTCCGCGAGATGGCTGCCGGCACCCGCAAGGAAGTGGAGTCGGACAAGCAACACCCCGCCGACTTCGCCTTGTGGAAGGCCGCCAAACCCAGTGAGCCCGCAGATTCCCAGTGGAGCAGCCCCTGGGGCAGCGGTCGGCCAGGCTGGCACATCGAATGCAGCCACATGTCCACGGACACGCTCGGTGCGGACCAGATCGACTTCCATGGCGGCGGCCAAGACCTGATCTTCCCGCACCATGAGAACGAGATCGCGCAGACCCAGGCCAAGACCGGCAAGGCACCGTTCGTGAATGTCTGGATGCATACGGGCTTCCTCAACGTCGAGGGCGTCAAGATGAGCAAGTCCCTGGGCAACTTCATCACACTCAAGGAGATGCTGGACGAACTGGAAGAGAAAGGCGAAGGCCCCGAGCCTCTGCGGTTCTACTTCATCCAGACCCACTACCGTTCCAAGATCGACTTCAGTCGAAAGGGACTCGACGAGGCCATCCAAGCGTCGAAGCGATTGCGCCGCACCCGCGAGGACCTGTTCCGAGCATCGCATGGTGACGGGACAGCCCCTGCGGAAGCACTGGTCGAAGCCACCCAGGCGTTGCGGACATCCTTCGCCGCCGCGATGGACGACGACTTCCATACCCCCACGGCGCTGGCTGCCCTGTTCACGTTCCAGAAGGTCGCCAACAGCGCGCTCGAAGCAGGGGACCTTGCCCCTAGCACGGCCAAGGAAGCGCTTGCGGCCCTCGAAGAAGCGGGCCAGATCCTGACGCTCTTTGCCGACACCCTCGGTGGAGCCGAAGTGGACGCGGCCATCGTGCCCCTGCTGGATTCCCTTGGCATCGATGCCCGTGATGAAGAGGCCGCCATGGAGGCGATCATCGAGAAGCGCGCCGAAGCAAGGGCCGCCAAAGACTGGGGGACCGCCGACCAGATCCGGGACGGCGTCGCCGCTGCCGGATACGCCATCGAAGACGGCAAAGCAGG
>JBFGSX010000089.1:0-7177 GCA_041566495.1 Thermoplasmatota archaeon | reverse complement strand
GCGGCCATGAAGCCGAAGCCGGCACCAAGGGCCATGATCAGTGCCAGCACGCCATACAGCGCCACGAACCAAATGGGAGGCCCATCGGACCCCGGGATGAGCGCGATCACGCCAGTGACCCCGAGGAGGATCAATGCGCCAAGGGCACTGACGCCGGCACCGATCAGGGTCAGGATGCGTCCCGCGCGCAGGAGACTGGATGGTTCGTCCACGTGCGAGTATCAGTTCCAGACTATGAAGTCAATTCCACGAACGATCGGAGGCGGTCCACGACGGCGTCCACCGCGTTGTCCCCCACGTCCATGTGGGTCACGAAGCGGGCCATGGGGCCGTTGTCCCGGGGCAGGCAACCGATGCCGACCTTGGCGGCGGAGTCGCAGAAGTCGGGGCCGTTCAGGCCGAGGCCAGAGACGTCAGCCATGACCATATTGGTGTCGATGGTGGAAAGGTCCACGGTGATACCGTCGAGTTTCTCCAGGGCGGCTCCCAGGCGTTGGGCGCGGACATGGTCGTCGGCAAGCCGTGCCACGTTGTGTTCGAGGGCGTAGATGCCGGCCGCTGCGATGATGCCGGCCTGCCGCATGCCCCCGCCAAGCACCTTGCGGACCCGTCGGGATTGGTGGATGAACTCCTTGGAGCCTGCCAGGACGCTGCCGACGGGGGCGCCGAGACCTTTGCTGAGGCAGACCATGGCGCTGTCGGCTCCTTCGATCAGTTTGGCAGCGGGGCGGCCGGTGGCGACTTCGGCGTTGAACAACCGAGCACCGTCGATGTGGACCGCCAGGCCGGCCCGTTGGGCGTGGTCCCTGACCGCTTCGTAGGCTTCCTGTTCCCAGAGGCGGCCGCCGCTCCAGTTGTGGGTGTTCTCCATGGCGACCATCCGGGTCTGCGCGAAGTGGGGGTCGTCAGGGTAGACCCATTCGTCGACCTGTTCAGGCGCGAAGACGCCGTTGACCCCTTCGACCGTGCGCACGGTGGCACCACTGATGAGGCCGGCTCCGCCTCCCTCGTACAGGGCGATGTGGCAACGGGATTCACACACCACTTGGCCTTGGCGACCGGTGTGGACCCAGATGGCGATCTGGTTGGCCATGGTGCCGGAGGGCACGTAGAGGGCTTCGTCCATGCCGAGGCGTTCGGCCACCATGGTCTCCAGGTGGTTGATGGTGGGGTCTTCACCCATCACGTCGTCACCGACCGGAGCGGCAGCCATGGCGGCGCGCATGCCGGGGGTCGGACGGGTCACGGTGTCGCTGCGGAAGTCGAACTCCACGGGAGGGTCCAGGCGACCCGGGTCCTAAACGGTGCGCTCAGGCTGCGCGTAGTGGGACCTTGCGAGCGGGACGACGTGGCGTGGCGACCTCGAACCCGAGAGCCTGCGTGAGCCAAGCGTGCAGATCTTGCTCGACGGTCAGGAGGCGGCGGTGCACGGAGAGGCATTCTTCGAGGATGTCGTCTTGTCGCATCAAGCGGCTTTGGTGCCCCGACAAGGCAACCCTTTCGCCGCGGGGCAAGAGGGCCATGGCCGGTGGGGGCTCATCGGCGTCAGGGCGGAGCGGACCACGTGCTGTGGCCGTCACCGTGGATCAGCCTGTGACCTGGGCGACCGCCTTGAGGCGGGATTCGAGAACGCTCAGGCTTCCCCGAACTCTTCCTCTTCCCAAGCGTCCAGATCGTCGTCCTTCCAGGGGTCGTAGGCGTGGCGGGCGACGCTGCTCCATTGCGCGTAGCGCAACCCACCGTAGCCGACCATCAGGACGCCACCCACGGCGACCCCCCAATGGAAACTGGACAGGAACAACATGACAACACCGACGACGACGTACCACACTGCGTCCGTCTTCTTGCCCATGGCTTCCTCGTAGGCAGCCACTGCGGCCGCGTCCGGCGCATCGATGTCGTGCTCGATGACTGGTGTGTCATCAGCCTCGTCTTCAAGCATCTCGATGCTACCGGGGCCTGCTCCGAACACGTCTTGGGCGATGTTGCGCGCGGGCTCAGACGCCTGCTCTTCTCGCTTAGGGTAAGGGGGCGCTTCCCGGATGATGCCTTCGTCGGCCACGAGGGTGACTCACACCCCCGCCATGAAAGGGCGCCGGTGCGGGCGCAACGTGCCGCGGCGGGGCGGAATGGCTGCCTGGGGTTCAGAAGACGGCAGGTTCGCGGTATTCGCCGTAGACGCCGACCATGGCTTCCCGGATCTCGCCCAGGGAGGCGTAGGCGCGGCTGGCGTCGATGAGGAACGGCATGAGGTTCTGGCGGTCGCTTCCGGTGAGTTCGCAAGCCGCCTGCAGCTTGTTGAGGGCGGTCTCGACGACCAAGTTGTCCCGGGTCTTGCCGGCCTTCAGCTCAGCCAAGCGTTCCTTCTGGCGGCGTTCGCCTTCCTCGTCGATCTTCAGGATGTCGTTGTACGACGGCTCATCGATGCGGTACTTGTTCATGCCGACGATGACCCGGTCTTCGTGTTCGACAGACTTCTGGTAGCGGTACGCGGCGTCGGCGATCTCCTTCTGGAAGAAGCCGTTCTCGATGCCCCGGACGATGCCCCCGAGGGCGTCGATGCGACGGAAGTAATCGTTGGCCGCTTCCTCCATCTCGGTCGTGAGGGTCTCGAGGTAGTACGAGCCACCAAGGGGATCGGCGGTGTTGGCGACGCCCGACTCGTGGGCGATGATCTGCTGAGTGCGCAGGGCGATGCGGACCGCCTTCTCCGTGGGGAGGGCCAAGGCTTCGTCGAAGCTGTTGGTGTGCAGGGACTGGGTGCCCCCCATGACGGCCGCCATCGCCTGCAAGGCGACGCGCACGATGTTGTTCTCTGGTTGCTCCCGGGTGCAGGTCATGCCGGCGGTCTGGGTGTGGAAGCGCAGGAGCATGCTGCGGGGGTTCATGGCACCCGCTTCGTCCCGCATGAACTTGGCCCAGATGCGGCGGGCCGCGCGGTACTTGGCGATCTCCTCGAAGAAGTCGTTGTGGGCGTTGAAGAAGAAACTGAGGCGGGGGGCGAAGTCGTCCACGTCGAGGCCGCGGGCGATGCCCCGGCGGACGTAGTCCATGCCATTGGCGAGGGTGAACGCAAGTTCCTGGACCGCCGTGCTGCCCGCTTCACGGATGTGGTAACCCGAGATGCTGACGGTGTTGAACCGGGGGGCGTGCTTGCTGCCCCACTCGAAGGTGTCCAGGACCAGTTCGACGCTGGGCTCTGGCGGGAAGATGAACATCTTCTGCGCCTGGTATTCCTTCAGGATGTCATTCTGGATGGTGCCGCTGACGCGCTCGAACGGCACCCCTTGTTGTTCGGCCGCACCCAGGTACATGGCCCAGACCATCGGCGCGGGGCCGTTGATGGTCATGCTGACGGAGACGTCGCTGAGGGGGATGCCCTCGAAGAGGCGCTCCATGTCCTTCTGGGAGTCGATGGCCACGCCGACCTTGCCCACTTCGCCGAGGCTGAAATCGTGGTCGGAGTCGAAGCCCTGCAACGTCGGGAAATCGAACGCTGTGGAGAGGCCCGTGGTACCGTGGTCCAGGAGGTACTTGAAGCGCTCATTGGTCTCTGCTGCGGTGCCGAAGCCGGCGAACTGGCGCATGGTCCAGAGGCGGCCCCGGTACATGGTGGAGTGGACGCCCCGAGTGAAGGGGAATTCACCCGGGTAGCCGAGGTCCCGTTCAGCGTCGAAGCCGACGGCCTCGAGGTCGTTCTCGTCGTAGAGACGGCGGACCTCACGGTCGCTCAGGTTGACGAATTTCTCGCGGCGCTCAGGAAAGCGATCGAGGGTCTTCTTGAGCGTGGTCGCCTCCCAATCAGCGCGTGCGCCAGCGGGGACCGTCTCCTGCGTCATCACGGGGGCCAGACGGCCTAGGAGAATAAGGGTAAGGGAAGCAAGGGGCGCATCAAGCGGTGGCGGGCCCCTGGACGACCGCCAGGACGTCGGTGGTGTCCGTGATGATGCAGTCCACGCCGCCGTCGACCAGTTCCTTGGCGCGGTCGGGCTCGTTGACGGTCCAGGCGCCGATGCGTAGGCCCGCTTCACGCAAGTGGGCCAATGTGGAGGGGCCCAGGAATTCGTGGTCGACGTTGATCCATTGGCAGCCTTCCTCCTTGGCGATGTCCAGGTCGTCTGCGTCCGGGGGGCCAAGGATGATGAGTCCCCGAGGCACCTCTGGGTAGCCGCGCCGGGCTGCGGCCAGGGACCGGGGGTCCAGGCTCGACAATTGCATGCGGCGCAAGAGGCCATGATGGGCCATCAGATCCATCGCAGGGGCTGCCGCATCGTTCGCCTTGACCTCGATGTTCCAGAAGCCTTGCCAGTCACCCAGTTCGGTCAGCAGGTCGTCGAGACGGGGCACCGGACCTTCCCCGGTCTCGTAGGTGCGCAGCTCGTCGTAGCTCATGTCCGCGACGCGGCCGTTACCGTCGGTGGTCCGTTCGATGCCGGCGTCATGCAGGACCACGACCTCGTGGTCAGCCGTGATGCGGACGTCTAATTCGATGCACGGGAAGCCCGCGCGGGCCGCCGCGCGGAACGCCGGAATGGTGTTCTCCGCGTAATCCGCGCTGAGGCCCCGGTGGGCTGCGGCGAACGCCATTCAAGCGGGCTCCTCGAGGCGCCATGGCTGGCTCTGGACAATCTGCATGTGGGGGAATGCGATGCTGATGCCACGGGAACGGAATTGGTCGTGGACGCTGTGGATGAGGTCGGTGTAGACCTTCACGGCGCTGCTCCGGATGGGCTCCACATAGAAGCGCAGTTCCAGGTCGACGCTGCTGCCGCCGAAGCCCTTAGCGACGGCGGAAGGTGCGGGATCCACCAGGACATCGGGGTGGGCCTTGGCCAGTTCGACCAGGGTGGCCATGGCCTGCCCCAGGTGGGAGCCATATTCGACCCCGACCTGCAAGCGGCGACGCAGCTTGCGGTCGTGGCTGTAGTTCTTGATCTGGTTGCCTTCCACGACCCGGTTCGGGATCATCACTTTCTCGTTGTCGAAGGTCATGATGGTGGTGGCGCCCAGAGCGACGTCCTCCACGGTGCCTTCCACGCCGTCGATGACGACCCAGTCACCGATGTCAAAGGGGTGGTTGTAGAAGATGAGGAAGCCTGCGATGACGTCTCCGATGGTGTCTCCCGCTGCCAGGCCGATGACGATGCCGGCGAATCCGGCGCCTGCCAGGAGGCCAGTGAACGCCGTCTGTAGGCCCCAGACCGCCAACAGCGCGATGGCCGTGACGGTCATGGTCAGCAGGCGGATGGTCATGCGCATGGGCTTGGTCCGACCCACCATCACCTTGGTGCGGTAGTCGTCCAATTTGCGCAATCGGGCGATGCGCCTCGCCGAGCGGGTCAGGGCACGATCGGCCAGCTTGACCATGACGAAGGCCAGCAAGAACACCAACAACGTGCCGACGAGCCGGGCAAGGAAGATGTTCTCCCCCATCCAGATCTCCACGTTGTCCAATCCACACTCGATGGCGGAGGTGCACGCCTGGGCAGTGGCGGTCGCATTGCCGTCGTGCTGGGTCACGCGTCCGAACTCCTCGACGCCCTCTTGAAGCCTGTCGCTTCGACCCCCACCCTTGGGGACCCCCAGGACGCTGTGCAGGGCCAAAGGGGATAAACAGGGGCCCCGTATGGAATCGACACTGGAGGGTGACCCCGCTGGGGACGCCCTCGATAGATTTTGGAGAACATCACATGTCTGGTCTGGAAGGCGTCACCGCCGCATCCTCTAGCATTTGTTTCATCGACGGGGCCAAGGGCATCTTGAGCTACCGTGGGTACGACATCAACGAACTGGCCCCCAACGCCACCTTCGAAGAGGTCATCTTCCTCCTTTGGGACGGCCGCCTTCCGACCGCCGACGAACTGGCCGACCTGAAGGCCGACCTGGCGAGCAAGCGCGAACTGCCCCCAGCCGCCATGGCTGTCCTGAGCGAAGTGGCCACGAAGATGACGCCCATGGACGCCATCCGCACCACGATCAGTGCCCTTGGCGCTGGCCGCGCTGACTCCGATGAGTTCTCCTTGGAGGCCGACCGCCTGAAGGCGGCTGCCACCACCGCCCAGTTCGCGACCATCGTCGCATACTACCACCGCCTGCGCCGGGGCCTGCCCATCATCCACCCCGACCCTGAGCTGAGCCACGCCGGCAACTTCCTGTGGATGCTCACCGGCAACAAGCCCACCGCGGCTGCCGAGCGCGCCATGGATGTGGCACTCATCCTCCACGCTGACCACGACCTCAACGCCAGCACCTTCAGTGCCCGCGTCACGGCCGCCACCCTCAGTGACTACCACAGCGCCATGACCAGCGCAGTCGGCACCCTCAAAGGTCCCCTGCACGGCGGCGCCAACATCGGCGTCATGAAGATGCTCCTGGCCATCGACGAAGCCGGCGCTGACCCCACCCAGTGGATCAACGACGCCCTCGCTGCCAAGGAGAAGATCATGGGCTTCGGTCACCGCGTCTACAAGACCATCGACCCCCGCGCCATCCACTTGGAGACCCTCTCCAAGGACCTCGCGGAGCAGGCGGAAGAGCTGAAGTGGTACAACATGAGCCTCGCCGTCCAGAAGGCGGTCAAGGAAGAGAAGGGCCTCGACGCCAATGTCGACTTCTTCTCCGCCTCCGCCTACTACACGATGGGCATCCCGCTGGATCTGTTCACGCCGATCTTCGGCATCGCCCGCGTGGTCGGCTGGAGCGCCCACGTCTTCGAGCAGCACGAGAACAACCGCCTGATCCGCCCTCTGTCGGATTACACCGGTGAACTCGGCCTCAAGTGGGTCCCGCTGCAGAACCGCACGGCCACCGTCGAAGCATAGGACGGCCCAAACCAGGGCACCTATCCCCTGCCACGTCGAGCGGATAGCATGGCCACCATCACCGCCACCACCGACGGCCCCTACAAGGTCGAAGGGGCCAGCGTCCTCGACGCCGAGGGCAACGTCCTGAAGGAAGGCACGGCGTTCCTATGCCGCTGCGGACACTCCCAGAACAAGCCGTTCTGCGACGCCAGCCACAAGAAATTCGATTTCAAGGCGTGAGACGGCCATCCCGACGCCCTGACGGGCAGCCACGTCCGGCACCCTAGGCCCAGACTTCCCGGGCCCGACCCAGCGGCCGACGCCATGCCCCACCGCCGCCGAACCCCTGCAAGCTCGGAGCTGCCCGGCTCGTC
>JBFGSX010000088.1:0-7189 GCA_041566495.1 Thermoplasmatota archaeon | reverse complement strand
TGCCGGTGGGGCTGTTGACGTAGTCGTACGCCTTCTCGTGCCAGACCGCTGCGACGAGGTCCTCGGAGTAGTCCTCGGCCTCGCGGGGAATCGTGTAGTTGCCCACGTCGGAGTCGCTGCTGGGGGCCGTGCTGTTGTCCTCCGGCTCCTCCGTGCGGTTCTCCATGTAGCTCTCGTACTCCGCTTGGGTCTCGATCTGCGTCGAGGGATGGACGACGACGAGGTTGACTTCGTCGATGATGTTGCCCGGGTCCCGGGCCTCGATCTCGAAGCCCTTGTAGCCAGGGCTGTCCTTGGCGGTGTTCTCCTTGTAGAGGCGGAAATGGTAGCTGAAGACGCCCACGCCATCCTCGTTGGTGCCGGCTTTGCGGCTGAAGAGGTAGGAGATGAACATGTCTCCTTCGCGGGTCATGACGCCGGCTGCGGTCTCCCCGAAGCCTTCGTTGCCGTGGGGGTTGTCACCCCAGTTCCAGCCTTCATTGAAGCTGGTGAACGTGGTCTGGGATTGGCTGCTGCTGGCGGCGTTGCTGGGGTCACGGCTGCGAGGAGTGGGCCCATCGCCGGTGGCGGCGCCGTGGAGGCTGAAGAACGCCATCTCGCGAGGATCGTCGTGGCGGACCGCCAATTGGGGGCTGCCCAGCAGGTCGATCTCATCGATGACGCGGAACGGACAACCTGCGCGGACCACCTGCACGTTAGGGTCCACGATGCCGAACAGGTTCTCTTCGGTGCCTGCCGGGCACTGGGTGGCGGGGGGTCCATGGCCGGCCACGGTGACCCATGGCGTGGCAGGTTCGGTGCGGTATGTGCGCTCAGAGGATTCGGAGGGAGCGACGTCTAAGGTGCGCATGCGGCCCATTTCGATGTCTGCCAGTTCCGCCGGCAATTGTTGCCGCGGCGGCATGGGTGCGGAGGCGGCCAAGATGCCGTCTGGCTGCTCGATGGGGCCGGCGTCCAGGTCGGCGACCGTGAAGGCCAGGCCGGGGGGGATCGCGAGCACCCCCAACAGGAGTAATCCTACCAGCTTTCGCCCCGAAATCATGCGCATCCGGCGCGACCATGTTGGGGTCTTTGCTTAACCTTTCTCGACACACCCTTGTCTGAATCATGTCCTCATCCCCTGATGCGGAGCCGCCTGGGGCTTGATTCTTGGCTCTGCAAACAAAGCCGATTTCGGTCAAGCAAACCGCTCCGAGCCGATATCTGGACCACACGTTTTATGACCGTGCACCGGGGGTCCTGGCCATGCAGATTCGTCGAGCCACCCTGTTCATGGCTCTCACTTCCCTTGTCACGGTCGCCCTGGCCGGCTGTGCCTCCGTCGGCGGCGAGATCGAAGTCGCCGCCCCAGAATGGAAAAGCGGCTACGCCTGGTCCTACGCCTACACCGAAGAATTCGAAGGCTTCTACGAAGAGAATGGTGAGGGCGACAACTACACTGACTCCGAACCTGGCCGCTACACCAACCAAGTCGTGAACACCACGATGAAGGCTGGCGACGAACCCGTCTACGTCCTGCTGAGTCAATATGAAGGACGCAACGCAGGCATCCGGGTCCTCTCCCAAGACGATCTGAGTCGCAAGTCCTTCGGCTACGGCTGGTCCCGCAGCTGTGTCAATGGCCAATGCAACGGCGACGTCGACCTCTATCTCCGTGAGGACGACGAGGAGGACAAGATCTGGCCCAAGTACCTCGATTTCCCCCTCAAGACCGGCAAGAGTTGGGGCGCCATCGTCGATCTCAGCGAATTCGACGAAGATGACCTCAGTATCAGTGTCATCGCCGGCGTCGAGGGCGCCGCCGTCGCCGACCTTCCTGTCGGCCCCACCACCGCCGCCAAGGTCGTCTTCATCATCAGTCCAGCCAACCCCATGGAACTGGAATCCATGATCCGCGCAGAAGGCGAAGAGGAAGGCTACCAAGTGGACGCCCTTGATATCTTCTACGAGACCCGGGAGACCCTCTACTTCAGCGCCGAATACCAGAACATCGTGCAGCGGCAAGTGGTTGACACGGAACGCTTCTACGCCCGGGGCAGCGATCCGGACGGCGAGCCCTTCGAGTTCCGCAGCGAGGCCACCTACACCTACAGCGAAGTGCTGGATGGTGCGCGCCTCACCCCCGGCCCTGAACTCGCCATCGACGAATTCCTGCCCTACTTCGCCGGCGACAAGGACCTCATCGACCCCAACGGCGAGGGCATCATCGCTGCAGACTACACCCTCGATGTGAGTCCTGCGCGCCTCGTCGTCAACGCCGGCGAATCTGAGACCGCCTCCTTCAAGGCGAACATCGTCGGCGCCGACGCGATCCCCGAAGAGCACGCCCTCTCCTGGAAGCTCTACAACGCCGCCGGCAAGGTCGTCAAGACCGGCGACGGCGACCAATTCGATGTCACCGTGAGCCAGCCAGGCCGCTACGCGGTCGCGGTCGAAGCCCGCCAAGGAGACGACTTCGTCACCTCCGATGGCGCCACACTGACCGCCAACTGGATCGGCACCACCCGCCTCTCATGCCCTGTGGCCAGCGCCCTAGGCGTCCCAAGCTGCGATGCCGGCAGCGTGCCGGCATTCCCCGGCATCAAGAGCCTCGTCGTGCGCGCCGAGCCGACCGGGCAACTGGGCGCCACCCCCGCCAGCAGCATGACTGTGCGGGACGCCCTCGGTCAGAGCATCGCCGGCCGCCCGGACGGTGACGGCTACAAGGTCGAGGTCACCAACTTCGACGGATACTACCTCGACCGCGACGGCTGGCGCATGGACTTCCGCCACGGCGCCGGAGTCAGCAGCGACGTCGACATGTACGTCGAAGCGATCTACGCCACCAGCGGCGATCCGACAATGACCGCCCAGGCCACCGTGGTGCCCGAGCGCTCGATGCTCGTCGAAGGCCTCGCGCGCCCCTGGTAAGCACCCGTCCTCCGCCGGGCCCATGTGGCTCGGCGGGGGCCCTTGCCGGCGCTGCCCCCCGGATAGCCTGACGATATCTTTTTGTAGAAGCGCTGGCCATCAATGACGCAGCATGGCAGAGAACAACCCCGACCCGTTCGCCAATTTCCCCGGTGGGAACCCGTTTGGACCCAACGGTCCGTTCGGCCCCGGCAACCCGTTTGGCGGCGACCCGTTCCGCTCCATGGATGAGTGGATGAAGCAAATGGGCATCGACCCCAGCGAATTCCGCCGCATCTTCGAAGACATGCAACGGGGCCTCCAAGACGCCTTCAAGAACATGGGCGACGACCCCAGCAAAGGCTTCGTGGCCGGCTTCAACGTCCGCATGGGCCCCGACGGCAAGCCCCACATCAGCAGCTTCGGCAACAAGCCCCAAGTGGGCCGCGCCGACAGTGGCGCACCCACCTTGTCCGCTGACAACCGCGAACCCCTCACGGACGTCATCGAAGACCCCCAGACCGTCGCCATCACCATGGAGCTGCCCGGCGTCGAGAAGACCGACATCGATCTCAAGATGACTGCCGAGCGCCTAGAGGTCACCGTGGACAACGACCACCGCCGCTACAACAAGAGCGTCCGGCTGCCCACGAAGGTCGATCCTTCCACCACGAAGGCGACGTACAAGAACGGCATTCTGGACGTCACAGTGCGCAAGATCGCCCCCGATGACGACGGCGTCAAGATCAGCGTCGACTGAGTCGCCACCGGAAGCATCTAAATCATGTGCTAGGCTGCGCCGCGCGCCCGCAGGGGAATCCCATGTCCGACGACTACGAAGACATCAGCGATGAGGAGTTGTTCAACGACGACTTCGACGACACCGAGACCACGATGCGCGCGGGTGTCAACAAGCGGGTTTGCCCCAATTGCCGCACCAGCCTACTGTTCCGTGTCGAAGGTCGCTTCGTGGTGCGCTACTGCACCTCGTGCGACTACGAGAACGAGGACTAAGCCAGTCTACCCTCTTCCTTCCCCTCTTTCGTGCCCGGGCGCCTTGCCCTGGACTGCCTGGAACAACCCCTTTCAGTTGATGACGAGGGGTCCGTCCGGATCCGTCGTCACGACGCAGCCATCCTCAGTGATGACAAGGCAAGCTTCGAACTGTGCCACTTGGCCACCGCTGGCTTCGCTCAGCGCCGGGTAGTGCTTGATGAGCGTCGACTTCTGCAGCTGAGCCAGGTTGAAGCCTAGCTTCTTCTTGTCGATGACGTCCGTGAGCCAGCGCTCGGCGAAGGGGAGCTTGGGGTGGCGGCTCTGGATGGCCCCAAGCAAGCGCTTGGTGCTGGGGAGGCGCTGGGGGGCCGCCCGTTGGAAATGGTAGATGTTGCCGGGCCCGGAGTTCTCCACCCGGGCCTTTTGGCCGTCCGTCACGAAAGGCTCGCAAGCCAGGACGTCGCCGATGCGGGGGCGGCGGTGGATGCGCATGCCCACGTTGGGCACCGTCAGGCCCGCGTGCAGGTTGTAGGGCTCGAGGCTGTGGCCGGTGAGGTTCTGGATGGTCTTGAAACCGAAGTCCTTGGCGGTCATCTCGATGGCCGCGCCCACGTCCCCGAGGTTGCAGTTCGGGCCGATGATCTCGATGGCGGTCTGCAAGCAAGCCTTGGAGGCCTCGATGAGGTCCGCGTACTTGTCGCTGTCACCGACCTCGATGGTCAATGCATTGTCCGACAAGGCGCCATCCAGTTCCGCGCCACAATCCAACTTGACCACGTCGCCTTCCAGCAGTTCACGGCCATCATTGTGGGTGGGGGTGTAGTGCGCAGCGACCTCGTTGAGGCTCACCGTGCAAGGGAACGCCATGTTCAGGCCAGCGTCGCGGACGTACTGCTCCACGGCTTCAACGATGTCCTTGATGGGGCGTCCAGGGGTGCAAAGTGCTTCGCCGACGTGCAGTGCTTGCGCCGCGACCTGCCCGGCACGGGCCCATTTCTGCAGGTCTTCGTCCGACTCGATCGCGGGCACAACTGCGCCACTTCCAGGAGACAGATAACGATAGTGGGGCGGTCCTCGGTCCTATTCAGGAAGGATGCCCGCAAGCAGATCGTCATCCAACTGGATGATGCCTTGGCGGATCACGCTCGGCTTGTCGCCCCGGGCATCCACGATGGTGCTGCCGGTGCCGGGGACCTCATCCCCAGCCGTGACGATGTCTGGGAACAAGCGGTTCACGTCGGCCCGGCTGATGGGGTCGCTGCCTCGGTGCAGGTTCGCGCTGGTCATGATGCACGGCCCGGCACGTTCCAGCACTGCCAGAGCGAGGGGGTGTGATGGGATGCGCACGGACAGCGTCGATAGACCTGGTGCCACGTGGGCCAAGTGGTCGTCGGCCCGTTCAAGAATCAAGCTGAGGGGCCCTGGCAAGTACTTGGCCGCCAAGGCCTCCGCCAGGGGGGTGGCTTGGACGTATTGCCGGGCCATGCCCCAACTGGAGAAACCGACCGCCAACGGCACACCATCAGGCCGTCGCTTGGCGGCGAAGACCTTGGCGGAGCTGGAGGGTTCGAATGCGTTGGCGCTGAGACTCCACAGGGTCTCCGTGGGGAAGATGGCTAGGTCGCCGTCTTGCAGTGCAGCGACGACGTCTTCGATGTCTGTCATTTCTTGTTCATCGCGTCCTTCAACAGGTCGCCGATGGTGAGGCCTGCGCCAGCTTTCTGGGTGCCTTGGACCTTGGCCGGGCCGGCTTCGACCTTCTCAAGGAGGGTGATGCCGAGTGCCTTCTCCAGGTTCTTGGCCAGAACATCGCTGGGGCGCAAGTGGTTGGATTCGATCTGCTTGAGCTGAGGGACGCGGGCGCTGACCTTGTTGCCCAGTTCGTCGTGGCTCCAGCCCTTCTTCTCCCGGGCAGCCTTGACCTTGGTGCCATAGTCGTCGACCAGGTCCCAGGTGTCTTGCTGGTAGACGTCCCGGCTTGTCATGCGCTGTTGGCGGCGTTCCAGGTTCTGGCTGACCGCGGCTTGGCTACCAGGTGCAGCGGGGGAGTCCAAAGGCTGGCCGAACTTGGCACATTCTGGGCCGAGGTTCATCGTGGTCCCGGAGACCAGGTACCGTCGGGTTCCGCCTTTCTTTCCGCACATCTCGCATTCCATACAAACAGCTCCAGGCGGGGGTGGTCCCCCGTCTTTCTGGACAACAAGCCCTAAAGAGGTCTCCCATATGAATGCGACCCGAGAGTGGCCGCCGCTAAGTCTTCTGGTTCCGACCCCGTGCAGGGGAGGCTCGAGCAATTGGAGGAGCGTAACGCCGAATTGCGCAAGGACAAGCGCAAGGCCACGGGGGAGATCCGCATCCTCCGCGAAGAGGTCCGGAGCCTGACCAAGGAGATCCAGCGCCTCACCGTGGAGCTTGAGAAAGTCAAGCACCCGCCCCTCATCGTGGGCCAGGTCCTGGACGTCCTCGTGGACGGCCGCGTCGTGGTCAAGAGCAGCACCGGGCCCAACTTCGTCGTCCCCGCCGCGGACTTCGTGGACAAAGGGAAACTCAAGTCCGGCACCCGCGTCTCCTTGGCTCAGAACAACCTCACCGTGGTCGGCGTGCTCCCCAGCAGCCGTGACCCCATCGTCAGCCGCAGCGAGGTGGACAGCCGCCCAGACGTCTCCTACGAACACATCGGTGGCCTTGACCAGGTCATCGAAGAGATCCGAGAGACCGTCGAATACCCACTCACCAAAGCCGAATTGTTCAGCCGCCTCGGCGTCCGGCCCCCCAAGGGCGTCCTCTTGCAAGGCCCCCCGGGGACCGGCAAGACGCTCCTGGCCAAGGCCGTGGCCAACGCCACGGATGCCACCTTCATCCGACTCGTCGCTAGTGAACTCGTGCAGAAGTTCATTGGCGAAGGCGCCCGCCGGGTCCACGAGGTCTTCGACCTGGCCCGTGAGAAGGCGCCCAGCATCATCTTCATCGACGAACTGGACGCCCTTGGCGCCCGCCGGACGGATGACGGCACCAGCAGCAACCGGGAAGTCGAACGCACCCTCATGCAACTCCTGGCGGAACTGGATGGCTTCGAGCCTCGGGGCGACATCCGCATCATCGCCGCCACCAATCGGGCCGACATCCTCGACCCGGCCCTCCTGCGCCCAGGACGTTTCGACCGCGTCATCGACGTGCCCCTGCCCAGCCAGGAAGGCATGCAATCCATCTTCAGGATCCACACACAGGACATGTTGCTGGACGACAACGTGGACTTCGATGCCATCGTCGCCCACAGCGGCCCCATGAGCGGCGCCGATGTGGC
>JBFGSX010000087.1:0-7238 GCA_041566495.1 Thermoplasmatota archaeon | reverse complement strand
ATTTCACCCCGTTCACGTCGAAGGCGTGGTGGTTCGGCGCAGGCAAGGCACCCGCAGGCGTGTCGGATGTACCGGCGTACAAGACGCAGCTCCGAGGTCTGCTGGACCGGACCCCTGTGGGTGGGGTGCAGAGTGCTGTCCTTGAGCAGCACGAGTATGATTGGCTGCTGGGACCTGTCTGGTTGACCGTCCGCGTGGACGCGCTCGTCTAGCTCGGGGCCACGGGGTCGCCGTCGTTGGTGTACTGCCAATCCTCCGGGGGCGCAAAGCCGTGGAAGATGTGGGTGTACAGGTCGAACGCTTGGTCGATGGCAGCCCCCGGACCGTGGCACCACGTGGTCAGGACCACGGGGACGCATTGGCCGGTGTGTTGCTGGATGTTGGTACCTTCCATCTCCCACACAAACATGCGACCCACGAGGTCGTTGCCCGGACCGAGACCGACCGCCTTGATGGTGGTGGCGTTGACCCAGGCTTGCTGGGGGCTTGGGCCGGTGGCGGTGGCATCCACGGTGGCCGGTCCTGCGGGGGAGTGCCCGAGGCGGAGTTGGAAGTTGTCCCCGGTGGGTTGGGTGCCTTCCCAGACCGCTTCCATGGTGATGTGCTCGGGGACTGTGTCCAACGGGAAGGTGGCCATGAAGCGGTCGCCCACGTCTTGGCCGACGATGCCGAACGCACCGCACGCGGCAATGTAACTGAGGCCGCAGCGGACCATGCCCTTGAACTTCAGGAGATCAGCGTAGGGGAGCAGATCCGGGTTGGAGACCATCTGGGTGCGGAGCGTCTCTGGTTCGACGCCTGCGACGACCGTGGTGCAGACCTGGATGCTGTCGTAACCGATCTTGGAGAACATCAGGCAGTAGTCGCCTGCGTCGAGGTCGGGCAACCCGTAGGCGCCCAGCTCGTTGCTGGTGGCCGTCAATCCGTCGGGGCCCAGGACGGTGACCCCGGCCAGAGGGGAGATCGTCTCGTCGACCACGACACCCTTGATGTAGCCGGTCGTGGCGGTCGCCTGGTAGTCGTCCAGCCCGAGGTCTTCCTCTTCGGGCACAGGAGCTGTTTCAGAGCATCCGGCCAAGGCGAGGGCACAGATCGTCAACGTCACCAGGAAGGGACCACGCATACGCTCGATTCGGGGAGGGCTCACTTAAGCCCTGCCGTCGACGGACTCAGCTCGGAGGGACGGGTTCGCCTTCGCTGGTGAAGCGCCAGCCCTCTGCCGGGACCCAGTTGTAGAAGGCGTGCACGTAGAAATCGAAGTCCTGGTCGAGCGCCATGCCGGGACCTTGGCAGTACGTCGTGAGGACCACGTAGACACATTGTCCGGTGTGGTCATCGATGCCGGTGCCTTCCATTTCCCAAGCGAACATGCGACCCACCAGGTCTTGGCCGGCACCCACGCCGGCCTCCGCGAGGACGGTCTCGTTGGCGGTGGTCAGCAGCGGAGAGGGTCCTTGCGCCGTGGCGAAGGTGGTCGCCGGACCAGCGGGGGTGGCGCCCATGTTCAGGTTCATCTGGTCGCCCGTGGGCTGGGTGCCCTCCCAGACGGATTCCAGGTTGATCCACTGGGGGGTGCTGTCGAAGGGGAATGTGGCCAGGAAGGAATCCTCAGAGGCGTCGCTGATGACGGGCAGACCGCACAGGGCGATGTAGGAGAGGCTGCAACCCATGTGGCCGGAGAAGTGCATGGGGAGCACGAACGGGATGCTGCTTGGGTCGGCCTCCAGGACCATGCGCACGACCGGGGGTTGGTCGACGCCTGCTTCGACCAAGACGTTGGCTTGGACGGTCTGGAAACCGACCTTGGTGGCTTCCAGGAAGTACTGGCCGGGGTCGACGCCGGCAAACCCGAAGGCACCCACCTCGTTGCTCATGGTCTCCAGGCCGGGGCCCTTCAGCGTGATGGTGGCGCCGGCGATGGGCGAGATGGTGTTGTCCACCACGACACCCCGGACGACGCCGGTGTCCTCGGTCGCTTCCAGGTCGCTGTCGAGGCCGAAATCCTCCTCCTCAACGGGGGCAGTCTCTGTGGCACAGCCGGCCAACAAGGTGGCGGCGATGAGAAGGGCGATGAGGCGCATGGAGGGGACCCCGCGTTCCAGCGATTTGAGGATTCCCGTCACATCGCCTTTTTTTGACCCGCTTGACTGCCGACTCCCATGAAGACCACGACCGCCCGCCCCCTGGCGGCCGCCGAACGCAGCATGCAGATGGAGTACGCCATCCGAGACGTCGTCATTCCCGCCCGTGCCCTGGAGAAACAAGGGCACGAAGTCTTGAAGCTCAACATCGGCGACCCCATCCCTTACGGCTTCCAGCCACCCCAGCACATGATCGACGCATTGGAAGTCGCCATGCGCGCCGGCCACAACGGCTACACTGCCAGCGAAGGGGACCCTGAGTTCGTCGAAGCCATCCAACGGCGTGAGAAGCGCCGCAACAACGTCGACTACGCCCCGGACGACATCGTCGTGGGCACGGGCGTCACCGAAGTGTTGCAGATGCTACTGGGCGCCAGCGTCGTGCCCGGAGACGAGGTCCTGATCCCAGGCCCAGCATACCCTCCCTACGATTCCCTTGTGAAGTACTTCGGTGGCACGCCCATCCATTACCGCACCGTCGAGGAAGACGACTGGCAACCGGATATCGACGATGTGCGCGCCAAGCTCACAGACCGCACCAAGGCGGTCTGCATGATCAACCCCAACAACCCCACCGGGGCCCTGTACTCTGAATCCATCGTCAAGCAGTTCGCAGACCTTGTCGGCGAACACCAGGACCACGCGTTCCTCATCAGTGACGAGATCTACGACGACATGACCTTCGATGGCAAGCAAGTGGCCTCCGCCACCGTCGCCACCGATGTGCCCATGGTCACCCTCAACGGCATGAGCAAGGTCTACCTTGTACCCGGCTGGCGCCTCGGCTACGGCATGTGGAATGACCCCACGGGCAGCCTCGCGGAGATCAAGGAGGGCGTCATGAAGGTCGCCCGGAACCGCATCTGTGCATCCACCCCCGCCCAGAAGGCCGGGGCCGCCGCCCTCAACGGCCCCCAGGACCACATCCAGCAGGTCAACGACATCCTCCGCGAGCGCCGGGACTTCGCCGTCAAGCGCCTCAACGAGATCGAAGGCATCAGCAGCGCCAAGCCCGACGGTGCGTTCTACGCATTCCCCAAGATCGACTGCCTCGCCGATGGGCCCTGGAAGGACGACAAGGAATTCGTCCTGGACTTCCTCAACACGGAGAAGGTCCTGACGGTGCACGGCAGCGGCTTCGACAAGCAATACGGCAAGGACCACTTCCGCCTCGTCATCCTGCCCCAAATGGACGTCCTGGGCGACGCGTTCGACCGTTTGGAGCGGTTCGTGGCGGCCCGGACGGCGTAGGCAATCGTCGAGCAGGCCAAGGTCCGGTCGACCGCGCCTTAGTACACGCAGTCTATCATGAGGGCTTGCCGGGAGCCCTCTTGGGGCCCCGAAAAGAACCCATGGAGAAATCCAATGACGACCAAGACTGCCATACTATGCCTGCTGAACCTAGCCCTCGCGTTGACCATGGCCACCCCCACCCTGGCCAGCGATCTCCCCCCGCCGCCCACATGCCACGACACCGACAACGAGAACGGCTTCGGGGGCACCCACGTCTACTGCGATTACAGCTGCAAGAAGGAATCGACGCTCTCTGCAGCTGTCCTCGCGCACGACAAGGACGCGAGCGCAGCGGTCTGGACCGCATGCGGGGGAACCAAAGCGTACTGCGACCACGGCACCCAGACCTGTGCGGGCTCTTCGACCACATATGACCCCCCTGTTGCGCAGTCTAGCGGGACCGATGACTGCCACGGGCGTTCGTACGAGTTCAGTGACAGCGCGGTGACCATTGCTTGCGGCGCCACGCCAGGCGCGGACGTATGCGATGTCCTGCCTGACAACCCGGTCTGCAACGGGGGCGTCCCCCTGAGAGAGTTCTGCTGGGATGGCAGGATTCCCCAGGATCGCTACGGTTTGATGGAGCAGGCGCTTCTGTTGCTTGGCCCCGTGGAATCGTTCGTAGTAGCCACCGTGGATGAGGCAGGAGGTGCCTGGGTGGCATTCGATGGAGAAGTCTGCACCACCGGGACCATGGAGCCGTGAGGCATGGCTTTAGCCCGAACGACATCTCCCCGTCCCGTGACCCGCTTGCCGATGCGTTGGGCGGCCATCGTCGCGACCGCATGCCTAGCCACCAGTCTAGCCGGATGCGCCGACGCCGATCCCATCGCCGTCGAACCGACGGCCCAGGGCTGCTTGCCAGAGACCTTCGAGGAGACCATGCAACGCGGCGTCGGGGGCTCCACATACATCGGCAGGCCCGGGACCAACCATTCCTCGGGGAGCACCACAGAGTTTCCCTTCCGCTGGTACGGCAATACGAGCCTCCTGGTCGAGGTCAACCTGACCTTGACGTGGCATGCTCGCAACCCGACCCAGGAGGAATTACGAATCGACGTGCACTCCCCGCTCGACCGGAGCCCGTCGTTCCCGTTCAAGCGCTTCGAGGGCACATCCCCCATCACGGCTCGGATCGTTTTCCCCGCGGATCACGTCGGGACCCATCTTGACGTCTCAGTCGGGCCATCCACGACCCAGAACGAGGCGCGCCTGGGCTACACCGTCGGCGAATTGCAGGCCATGCTAGAGATGACGCAAACATACCGTTGCCCTGCATAGGCGACCCCCACCGAGCATTTTCCCGGGCCCCGGGCCGCAGAATGAACCGGCAGAAGCCCCCCTCACCTGACGAAACCGCCATATGGCACCCCCTTGTGGGCGGCCATGATGCGCATCGCTGTCGTGGCTCTGCTGGCCATCGCGCTTTCCGGCTGCTTCGGGATCCCTGAGGGCTCCGCGGACTTTGGCGACACTGTCGCGATCGACTACGTCGTCGTCGACCCCGTCAACCACGCCCCCCTCGTCTGGAGCCTTGACACCGTCCCCGTGACCGACGTGGACGGCACGCCCCACTACAACGGCGTCGCCCTGCGCTCGCAGGTCATGACCCGTCTCGGTGGCGCAGCCCCTGCCGGCATCACCGGCTTCTTCGTCCCCGTGGCGACCGGCGGCTACCAAGCGGTCGACAAGGCCTCTTTTGACAACCGGGTCATGGAACTGGGCCTCATGATGTCCTTCGCGGTCAGCAAGGAGTTCGTCCTTGGTGACGGCGAGAGCGGCCTCGGCTTCGATGTCGAACGGGGCCTCATTGGCCTCGGCGTCAATGACACCGCCACGATCCGCAGCGACGACGACCCCAGCCGGGGTTTCAGCAAGACCGTCCGCAAGGGCGCTGAGCTCGGTGGCGGCGACGTCATGCGCAGCATCCCCCGCGCCCAATTCGAGGGCAGCCTCGGCGCACCCTCCGTTGGCATGATCTTCCAACTCGACCAAGTGGTCTCCGCTGAGGTCATCAGCTTCGACAACGACACCGTCGAATCCCGCGTGACGCTACAAGACGGCGAAGACTTCGATGCGGCCATCGTCGGCAGCAAGGTCGTCGCCCGCGTCGGCCCCACCAAGTACACCTTCATGCTCGAACCCACCGAGGGTGAGACCTTCTCCATCCAGGCCAACCCCCTGGGCACGCCCCTCGACCTTCCTGCGGGCACCTACAAGTCCATCGGTGTTGACGGCGACCAAGCGGTCTGGGCCTTCAGCAGCACCCCTGCTGCCCTCGTCGAGACCCCCATCCAGGTGCACGTCTTGGTCACCGATGTCAAGGTCAGCAAGGCCACGGTCCCTGAGGGCGACTACGGTGTGCGCACCAGCCCCGTGCTGCCCCATGTGGAGGTCATCCGCGGCCACGGCGCAGAACCTCACGGTGACGCCGGCCACAGCGACGATGGCCACAGCCACAACGGCCACACCCACTAAGCCAAGGCAGCGCGGGTCGCAGCCACATTGTGCACGCGAACGATCGCCGCACCAGCATCCACGGCGACGCGAGCCAACCGGGCGCTTTCCACGTCCCGAGCCACAGGGTCTTCGATGCCGGCCATGGTACCGATGAAGCGCTTGCGACTGGCCCCGATCAAGACCGGGCGAGCCATGGCGTAGGCCTCGACGTTCTCGATGAGCGCCATGTTGTCTTCGACGCGCCCGCCTGGCCGGGCACCGAAACCAAGGCCGGGGTCGATGATGACCTGTCCCGTGGAGATGCCCGAGGCTTGGGCCCGCACGACCATGGAGCGGAGTTGATCTTTGCAAGCCCCGATGATGTCCCCATGACAATCGTCGTGGCGCATGACGACGATGCTGCAGCCTCGGTCGGAGACCAAGCGACCCATGCCGGGTTCCCTTAGGCCGCTGACGTCGTTGATGAAGTCGGCACCCGCTTCGAGTGCGAGCCTCGCGACGCGGGTCTTCTGGGTGTCGATGCTGATCCAAACGTCGTCGGAGCGGGCACGGATGGCTTGGATGACAGGCACCACTCGCTGGATCTCTTCTTCCACATCGACGGGTGTGTGACCGGGCCGCGTGGATTCTCCGCCGACATCCAGGATGTCTGCACCGGCTTCCAGCATGGCATCGATGGCTTGCCCGAGGCCATCCTCCGTGGCCAGGGCTCCGCCGTCGCTGAACGAGTCCGGGGTGGCGTTCATGATGCCCATGATGAGGGGGCGTTCGATCTCTTCGTCGTGCCCACGGGCACTGTACAGGGTCCAGGTCATGGGCTCCTCATGCGGGCTTCCAAGGCGTCTTGCAGGGCGCGGGTCAGTTCCCCGATGGGGATCCGTCGCCCATCGACGGAGCATACCGGAGTGACGCCTCCGGTGGTGTTGGTGACCCACATCTCGTCGGCACCAGCCGATGGAGGGGCGGATTCGTCGACGTCCCAATCCATGCTGCGCAGGATATCAACCACGGCGGCCCGGGTGACCCCGGCCACCGCACCCTCTGCAGGCCCTGGGGCGTACACGGTGTCGTCCCGGCGGAGGAACAAATTGGCGGTGCTCACCTCTGTGGGTCGGCCCCGGGTGTTGTTGAGGAGCGCATCGTCTGCGCCTCGGGAAATGGCGTCCCTGCGGGCCGCGATGTACGGCAGGAAACTGAGGTGCTTGATTCCCGCGAGGGGGAAGTCATGCTGGATCTTGTACGGGCTCGTGACGAGGGTGATGCCATCCTGCATCCGAGCCAGATTCGGCGGGGGGAGGGGCTTGCCGATGCCGGTGATGCGGGGCGTGCCCGGTCCGGGGATGT
>JBFGSX010000086.1:0-7253 GCA_041566495.1 Thermoplasmatota archaeon | reverse complement strand
CTTGTTCCTGCTCGTCATCCTATCGGTCATGGCCAGCTTCGGCGGCGATGCCCGTGAGACCCTCAAGATCGGTTATGTCATGGTGCTCGCATTGCTCCCACTCGCTCAGCTCGGCTTCGCCGTCACCGTCAAAGTGTCCACTCCGGAGGCCTGAACATGGTCAACGAACGGGCTGAAATGATCCGCCGCAAGTGGGCTGAACGCATCACCGCCATCTGTCTCATCGGCGCATCTGTGCTGGTGGGTGGTGGCGTGGGCGTCATCTTGTACAGTGGCGCCATCGCCTGGGTCGGCATGCTCGCCATGGGCTTCGCGGCCCTGTTGCTGGCCACTGCCCAAGCGACCAGTTACAACATCGACCAGGTCCGCCACTTGGGCCGCTTGAACCGTGGCAACGAACGGGTCGAGCGCTTGAGCCGCTGGAACAAGATCAAGACCAGCAGCGCCCTGCACAGCCTCCTTACCGTACTGGGTGCCGTGCTGCTGCTGATCGGCTTCATTGGCCGCATCGGCGTCATCGAACTGTCGCTGACCGGTCGCCAAGCAGACCGCGCCATCGCCCTCTTCATCGTCGTCTATGCCGCCAACGCCGCCTACGCGCACTGGCAGAGCATGCACGTGCCACTGGACCCGGATCGAACGGCTGCCACCCGCATCTTATTCTGGGCCGGCCTGCAACTGTCCGGAGTCATCACCGCGTTCGCCTTGTACATCGGCGCGTTCGACGCATCTCTGGTCGTCGGTCTCGTGACCCTGGGCCCCACCGATTCAGCCATCCTCATCGTCGCAGCCCTGACCGTGAGTGGTGCCATGCTGCAAGTGGCAAGGGGCTTACCCAGTCTGTTCGCCATCGTGGCAGACCCCCGCACGGCTGTGCGTGGGGGCTACGCGAGCCGCACCAAGTCTGTGCTGATGCCCACCATGGTGGCCTTCACGCTACTCATGGTGTTCGTGCTGCTGATCGTCATCTTCGGTGCCGGCATCTTCAGCGTCATGCAGAGCGTCAACGAGAGTGGCAGCGTCGTCGCTGTGCTCCTGTTGATGGTCGTGGCGGTCATCGTCGGCATCGGCATCAGTTTCTTCCTGGCCCGCCAAGAAGACAAGGTCGAACTGTTCCGGGAGGCCCAGAGCCACGAGCAGAAGGTGGCCACCGCCATCCTCGCTGTGTCTCTCTCCATTGCAGCCGTCTTGGTCATCATGGCCCTGATGGTCAATCAAGGCAAGCAGATCATGGGCATGCACGGCGAAGCATGGATCCACCTGGCTTCCCTGGGCCTCATCACCGCCCTGGCTCCGTACGGCATCTACGCCGGGCGCCGCAGGCACCGCATCAAGAACATGGAAGCCCGCTTCCCTGATTTCCTGCGGGACCTGGCCAGCAGCCACAAGGGTGGATTGACGCTCGTGCAGAGTGTCCAAATCGCCTCCCGTGGCGAATACGGCGACCTGAGCGCCGAGATCCAACGCTTGGCGGACCAATTGAGTTGGAACGTCAGTTTCGAGGAGGCCTTCGGTCACTTCGCGGACCGGGTCAACACACCCCTGTTACGACGCAGTGTCAACTTGGTGCTCGAAGCCGGCCGCAGTGGTGGTGGTACGACGGATGTGTTGCTCGCCGCGGCCCGGGATGCCCGTGAGATCAAGACCCTTGAACGGGAACGGAACCTCAACATGAGCGTCTACACGACGGTCATCTACGTGACGTTCTTCGTGTTCCTGTTTGTGGTCGCTGTTCTTGTCGGCCAGTTCCTGCCGGAGATCATCCGCGCCGGCGAAGCCACCGCCAACTCCAACCTCGATATGGGTGAAAGTGGATTGAACCTGGGTGGTGTGGGTGAGAGCGACTACCGCCAGTTCTACTTCATCGCCGCCAGCGTGCAAGCCATCGGCAACGGCATGCTGGCAGGCATCATGGGTTCCGGTAGCGCCGCTGCCGGCCTCCGCCATGCTGCCGTGATGATCGTGTGCACGTACATCAGCTTCGGATTCCTGCTCTGAGCCGATCCGACCTCTTCCTTTCCCTCCACTTTGCAAGCATCGTGGCGTCCTTGCCCGATTCCTTCCCCCAAACCCCATAAGCGCTCCAGGAGGTCTTCCCTTGATGCCGTTGCGACGCTTCGTTGTCATCGTCTTACCGGCACGCGATACGCGTTTGGGTACGCTCGCCGCGGACACAGGCTGCCTTGTGCAGATGCTGGCCCGTGCGGCCCCCGGCGGCGCCTACGACATCGAATTCGAAGCCAAGGCGGTCCCCGGAAGCGCAGCCCATCAGGCCGCTGAAGACCTCGGCGACCTCGTTGCATTCACGTACAATCACATCGAATCGGAGCGCCTTGAGTGGCGCGGGGCCGCGCGGGTCCCTGTGAGCAACGTGGCCTCCCGCACCTGTCGCGCATTGGCCCAAGCGGGACTCGATTCCGGCCCCGCGTGGTTCGTCTTCGATGCGGGCTTTGCAGAACTACGCCTCGAGCCCAGCCACGACGCGAGCCCGCAAGTGCTCATGGAACGGGCTCGCCGCATCCTTGGGCCCTTGGACACATCCTGGGACATGTACGAAGCCGACCTCGACGCCACCTGGTTCGATGAGGCGTGTCAGGGTCTGCGCCGACCCATGCTCGTCTGAGCCCACACAACCCTTATGCCGACCCGCTCGGGTCGTTGCATGTGCGCGTCGTATCCGTCCTGTTCCTTCTGCTGAGCGTCGGCCTGGCAGGCTGTGCCCAATCGCCTGCCGTCGACGAACCAATGCCAGGGGACATGGTCTCCGAGGCCTTGTTCGGTGCTTTGCCCGTGGAGGAGATCTTCGTGGCGGCCAGCGACGGTACCCGCCTGCACCACGCGGTCTACCGCCCCGACACGGATGAGCCCGTCCCGGTGTTCATCAACTTCAGTCCATACTGGGGCAACACCGCCGAGACCGGTGGGGACGGCTTTGGCCAGTACCTTTTGGAACACCTTGTGCCCCGGGGCTACGCGGTCGTGCTCGCCGCTGTGCGCGGCACCGGCCACAGTGAGGGATGCTTCGAAGTGGCCAGCGACCGGGAGGTCGAGGATCTGTACGATGTCATTGATCACTTCGCCAACGTCGAATGGTCCTCCGGAGCCATTGCCGCGGGCGGTAAATCCTACGATTCCACCACTCAGAACGGCCTCATCGCCAAGATGCCCCACCCGGCGCTCAAGGGCCTGTTCCATGTCAGTGGCATCACCGACATGTACCGCTACAACTACGCCAACGGCGTCCCTTACGCCAATGGCCTGACCTTCACTCCCCGCTACGCAACGGACTACAGCCAAGATGGAAGCCACCCCGATGGCGACGTCCAGAACCTCATCGACATGGCCTGCCCCGAGATGGCCGAACACGTTGTCAGTGGCACCGGCAGTGCCGCCCACGGCCTGAAGGACGCCTACTGGCAAGAACGCGACTGGACCCAATTCATCAGCGAATCTGCATGGAACGGTTCCATCTTCTTCGTGCATGGTTTCCAGGACTGGAACGTCAAGCCGGACCACATCCTGCCCTGGATCCAGAACCTGCCCCCAGAGATCCGTGTCAAGGGTTGGCTGCACCAAGACACGGAGAACAACGGCCACGTCTACCCCATGCGTGCTGATTGGAACGAGACCATGCTGGCCTGGCTTGAAACCGAGCTGAAGGGCAAGGACCTCGGCTTCTGGGATGGCCCCTCATGGGACCTCGAAGGCACCGATGGCCTCTGGCGCAGCGCCAAAGCCTGGCCCCCGGAGCCCACGATGCTGGGTCCGAGCTCCGAAGTCACCACGCCCGGCGACCTGAAGGTGCTCTCCTCCCGCTTCGAGTTCCCTGACGGCGCCCGCATCACGGGCTCTCCCTTGCTCGAGATCGTGGCCCTGGCGCCTGATCCTGAGAGCATCCTGACGGCCACGTTCTACGTGGACGACGGCATGACCATGACGTGGGTGGGTGAAGCGGTCCTGCGGGCCGCCTACGCGGGTGGACTCGATTCCCCCAGCCCCGCCATCCCGTTCGTCACCCCTGACTTCATCATGGAAGCATACCCGATGGACGTCGTCGTCCCCAAGGGTGGCGCCCTCGTGGTCGCCTTCGGCGAACCAGCCCGCCACGCCATCACCACGCCCGCCCAGACCCAGAGCGTCGTCTACGAGACGCCCGTCCTGTGGTTGCCCCTTGGCGGCATGGCTGCTCGGGAAGACCAACCCCGTGCCACGTCTTGCTTCGCCTGCTGATAGCCTCTAGCCACCAAAAGAGTTGCAGAACACTACTGGCGATGGCGGGGCAAGAGGCTCGACGCCTGCGCCGCAACCCTGAAGTGCCCGCGGACTGGCTCAGCCACATGCGTGCATGGGCGATCCTCGCCATCTTGACCACTGTGACCCTGGCAGGGTGCGCCTCCAGCGGACCCGCCGACGAACAGGACCTTCCTGTGGATCCCGTCTATGACCTCGGCGACCTATCCCAGAAGGTCTTCGACATCCTCCCCGTCGTCGAAGAATGGGTCGCCATGGATGATGGCAAGCGCATGCACAACGCGGTGTACCGCCCGGACACGAACGAATCCGTGCCCGTGTTCATCAACTTCAGCCCCTACTGGGGCGACACCGCAGAGACCGGCGGGGATGCGTTCAGCCAGTACATGATCAACGAGTACGTCCCCCGCGGCTACGCGGTCGTCCTCACCGGCATCCGTGGCACCGGCCACAGCGAAGGCTGCTTCAGCATCGGCGGTGACCGCGAACTGCAGGACCTCCACCAGGTCGTGGACCACTACGCCAACATTGAGTGGAGCAACGGCAACATCGCTGCCGGTGGCAAATCCTACGACTCCACCCCCACCAACGGCATGATCGCCAAGTTCCCCCACCCCGCCCTGAAGGGCGTCTTCCACGTCAGCGGCATCAGCGACATGTACGCTTACAACTACAAGGGCGGCGTCCCGTACGCCACGGGCCCCGTCTTCAACACCTACTACTACGCCCAAGGCACCGACGAATACGGCGTCAGCCTCGTGGGCGCCGGTACCACCGCCGACGAAGACCCCGAGTCCCTGGCTCGCCTCATCGACGACGTCGCCTGCCCTGACCTGCCCTTCGTGCAGGCCCACGGCGTCGGCAGCGGCGTCACCGGCATGAAGACCGATTACTGGCAGGAACGGGATTGGACCCAGTTCATCGGCGACTCCGAGTGGAACGGCTCCATCTTCTTCGTGCACGGCTTGCAGGACTGGAACGTCAAGCCGGACCACATCCTGCCCTGGATCGACAACCTTCCCGAGCAGATCCGTGTCAAGGGCTGGCTGCACCAAGGCGCCCATGTCTACCCTGAGCGCACTGACTGGAACCAGACGATGCTGCGCTGGATGGACCACGAGCTGAAGGGCATCGATACTGGCCTCTGGGGCGAACCCCAGTGGGATGTGCGCAGCGACAATGGTCTCTGGTACCAAGAAGACGCCTGGCCCCCTGAACCCATCACCTGGGGTGGCTTCTCGGACGGCTCCGCCGTCCTGCTGACCGCCAATGAGACCCTGCGCCTCTCCGGCAGCATCCAGATCAATGTCGTGGCCTACGGCGCCCCAGATGGCGTCGTCGTGGCCAGCTTCTACGACCAAGCCCCCGACGGCACCCGGACCTGGGTCTCCGAAGCGGTCCTGCGCACCCTCTACGCCGACGGGCTTGACAACCCGCAGCCCCTCGTCGGCAACGTCGAGATGAGCCTTGCATCGTACCCCTTCGACCATGTCTTTGAAGCAGGCCACTCCGTGGTCGTCGAATTCCAGGGCGACTCCCGTAACGCCGTCGTCCTACCCAGCCAGACCGCAGGCACCATGGTGATGCTGCTGGGCGAATACCTTCTGCCCGTCAGCCACGCCGTACCCGTGGCGGAGCAACCCAAGGACATGGAGTGCTTCGCATGCTGAAGCCCATCGCCCTCGCGGCACTCTTCTTGACCGTCACTTTGGCGGGTTGCGCCAGCGACCCTGCGGCTGAGCCTGACCAGGCCCCCGTCGACCAAGGCATCTTGCCGCCGCACCTGCGGGACACCCTGTCCGCGCCGAGCCTCGGCTTCGGCCCTCACAAGGAAGCCCACTTCACGGGCAGCCTCGGCGTCGACCTCTACCTTGACTGGATCGAACCCGACGGCGACGGACCCTTCCCGGTCATCCTCGGCTTCACGCCATACCAAGGCATGGACCCCATCGAGGTTCCGGGGCAAGAAGGGGGCGATCCCACCAACACCGGCGTCTTTGGCGCCGGCCCAGGCGACGCCTACTCCCAGCGCCTCGTGGACTGGTTCGTCCCCCGCGGCTACGTCGTCGCATTCGCCGACGTGCGTGGCAATCACGAAGCCGGTGGCTGCATCGACCAATCCGGCCCCGACCAATGGCAAGACGGTTACGACTACGTCCAATGGATCGCCGAGCAAGGCTGGAGCGACGGCAACGTCGGCATGTGGGGCGCGTCCTACGTGGGCGAGACCCAATTCACCACCGCGTTCCTCAACCCCCCTGCGCTCAAGACCATCGTCCCCGTCGCCTCCGTGAGCAACCAATACGAATGGTCGTTCTACCAAGGCGTCCCCTACGAACTGCAACCCTTCATTGGCATGTTCAGTTACGCCTCTGGCAGCGTCCAACCCAGCAGCGACCCCCAGCAAGCCCAGAACTACCCAGAGAAGCTGACCTGCCAACCCGAACAGTTCGTGGTAGGCACCGACTTCAGCGGGGACCACACCGACTTCTGGGTCGAGCGGGACTACCGCCCCTACGCCAAGCAGATCAACGCCAGCGTCCTGCACATCCATGGCTTGCAGGACTGGAACGTCCGCCCCATCCACATCGACCCCATCTTCAACGACATCGATGCCCCCAAGCGCGGCATCTTTGGCCAATGGGGTCACGCGTTCCCCGACCGGGGCGACTGGGCCATGACCGAGGAGGAATTCTCCGAGGGCGTCATGGACATCCAGACCGCCTGGTACGACCACTGGCTCAAAGGAAAGCAGAACGGCATCATGGACATCCTGCCCCCAGTGCTCGTCGAAGACGACCAGGAACAATGGTGGGGCATCGACAGCTTCCCGCCCCAAGACGCCGCCTGGCAAGTGATGGCGCTCTCTGCCACCGGCGAACTGATGCCGGCGTGTGGGGACGAACACTGCGAGATCGCCTGGGGCGACAAGGAGATCGTCGACTACCCCGAAGAGGTCCTCGTCGACTTCGGCCTGGTCCCCGATGAACAGGGCTTCGTCG
>JBFGSX010000085.1:0-7305 GCA_041566495.1 Thermoplasmatota archaeon | reverse complement strand
GAAGCGGGCGACCACACCGAGGCGGAAGTCTTCGATGTCAAGGACGGCATCTACTGCCGGGGCAGCCGGGGTGGCCAAGTCGATACTGCTCGCGGATCGTTCCTGTTCCACGCCCAAGACGCCTTCAAGATCGAGAACGGCGAGATCACCCAGCCCCTCAAGGACGTCAGTCTCACTGGCGACATCCTTTCCACCCTGCACAACATCGATGCCCTCGGCAACGAACAACGCATGGGAGATCCAGGTTACTGCGGCAAAGGCCAATGGGTCCCCGTCTGCGACGGCGGACCCCTGGTCCGTATCCAGGACTGCCTCGTCGGAGGTGGACAATGACCGACCACACCGACCCGGATGCCTTGCTCGGTCGCCTCGAACGCATGGTCAGCATGGCCACCGCACGGGGCGCTGACCAAGCCGAAGTCTACTGGAGCCGCGAAGTCGGCCTGGACCTTGACATCGAGAACAACGCGGTGGCAGCCACCGGCCGCGCTCGCAGCGAAGGCGGCGGCATCCGCATCATCAAGGACAAGCGGGTCGGCTTTGCCTACCTCACCCGTGATGAACAAGCCGAACAGACCATCGATCAAGCGCTCAAATTGTCTCGGCTCGCCCCCCAGAAGGACATGGTCCTGCCTGGCGCCTCGGCCTTGCCCACCCTGGGTGGCCGCTGGGACGCCGACATCGCAGCCCTCGAAGTGGAATCCGCATTGAGTATCGCCCGCCGCCTTCTCGACGTCCGCGCCGACGAAGCCGCAGACATCCAATTGGCCGGCGGGGGCGTCCAAGCCGGTTGGTCCGTCGAGGCCCTCGCCAACAGCGAAGGCGTACAGGTCTCTGACCGGAGCACCGGCATGGGTGTCGGCGTCAATCTCGTCATGGAAGCCGGGGAGACCGCTTTGAACGTCTGGGACAGCGAGACCATCCACCGTGGACGCCTCGATCCCGAAGGCCTCCTGCGCCGGGTCGCCACGGATCTTCGCAGCCTGCGGGACCCTGCCCCTGGCATCACTGGCGAAGCGGATATCGTGTTCCGCCCCGACGCCGTGACGGAACTCATCAACGGCCTCGTGGTCGGCGCCGTCGACGGTGACGATGCCATGAGAGGCAAGACCGTCTGGAGCGACCGCCTGGGCCAACAAGTGGCCGATGCGCGCCTGAGCATCATCGATGATCCTCTGCGCCTCGGCGCCATCGGCGTCATGCCTTTCGACGGTGATGGGCTACCCGCCCAGACCCTGCCCCTCATCCAAGATGGCGTCCTGGCCAACTTCATCTTCGATACCCGCGACGGCGCGGAGCACGGCCAGCCCTCCACCCACAGCGCGGTCCGTGGTTCCTTCAAGTCACCTCCAGGGGTCGGCGTCCACCACTTGGTCGTCGAGGGCAAGGACCCGGTTTCCACGTCCGCTCTGATTGCAGGCATGGACGATGGCTACGTCATCGAATCCGTGCTGGGGGCCCACACGGCCAACGCCACCACGGGCGACTTCTCGGTCAGCGCACCCAATGCCTGGCGGGTCAAGGGCGGAGAGATCGTGGGTGCGGCCAAGGAGATCGCCATCGGCGGCAATCTGCCCGACCTCCTGCAGCGCCTTGATGGCATCGGGGACACACCCAAGGCCATGGATGGGGCCCTCGTGCCCATGCTCCGGTTCCGGGGCGTCCAGGTCTCCGCATAGGTGGGGCCGGGCCGAACGGAGTCCAAACCGTTAATGCGGTCGGACCCCCCGTATAGGTCGTGGCAAAGGTCACGCTCGACATGGAGACGTTCAAAGCATTGGCCAGCAGCACGCGTCTGCAGGTCCTTCGTGCGTTGGACGATCGCCGCAAGACCCTCTCCGAACTGGCCAAGGAGCTGGAGCTCAACAAAGCCACCGTCCACGAGCACCTGGGCATCCTCCTCGCCACCGGCCTCATCAAGAAGCGGGACGATGAGGGTCGCAAGTGGATCTACTACGAATTGACCTGGCAAGGAGAGCGCCTGCTGCACCCCCAGGAGACCACCACGTTCGCCGTCTTGCTCGGCTTCAGTGTCCTGGCCGCCGGGGGCGGCATTGCCATGCTTGGCGCCGCCATGAACTGGTGGTGGGCCGAGAAGCAAGTGGACCAAGGGGCCATGCCCGAAGCGGACGAAGCTCCAGCGGGGCCTCAGTCTGCAGCGGCCCCAGAAGACAGTTCCGGCAACGCCGGCGCGGCCTCCGAATCCGGCGAGGGGGCTCGCATGGTCGAAGGGGACAATGCGCCTGCGGCCTCCAGTGACGATGGCTTCTTCTCGCTCGATGATCCCGATGGCATCCTGGGCCTGATGCTGCTCGTGACGGCGGTCCTGCTGGCCGCTTTTGCCTTCGTCATGCGCAGGGCTCGTCGCGGCTCGGCGTGACAAATCCGCATATTCTTTACGAATGGTAAGCCATAGCGCGAATCATGGCGTTTGAGATGCAGGTGGTCAGCCACTCGCCGCTGACCTCGGAACAGGATCCGGAGCGCGTCGCACAGTTGTTCTTCCAGATGATCGGCTACACTGCCCGCAAGGGCCCGGATCACGGGATCTCGTTCAAGGTGTTCTACGACTGCTTCCTCATGCACCCCAATCAGGACTGGACGGTCGAGGAACTGGCCGCCGAAGCGGGCACCACCATGCCAAGTGTCTACCGGCACCTCAACAAACTCAAGGACCTCGATTTGATCGAGGATCACTACGTGGACCGGGATGGCGAACGCAAGCGCTGCTTCCGCCTCCGCTACGGCGACTTCAGCAAGGCCTGGAATTTCTCCGAGGCCCACTTCCAGCTCGCCATCGAGAACTACCGCAAGACGGTGGACCACTTGGAAGCCATGCTTCGCGAGAAGCGTGGCCGCGTCGAACTCACCCAGTAGCCAAGCGCAAGAACGCCTCATGCAGGCGGGTGTCGGGGGTCAACTCGGGGTGGAACGCCGCCACGAGGACCTTGCCACTGCGAGCCGCCACGATGCGGTCCTTGAACGTCGCCAAGACTTCCACGCCGTCCCCGACCTTGTCGAAGGCCGGGGCACGGATGAAGACGCAGGGCATCTCGCCGATGCCCTCCACATCGAGCACGGCCTCGAAGCTTTCCCGTTGGCGGCCGAAGGCATTGCGGTCCACTTGGGCTTCGATGAGGGACAACAAGTGGACGTCCTTCTCGGCCACGTCGTGGGTGGCAGACGAGGACAACAGGATCATGCCAGCGCAGGTGCCGAACACGGCCAGGTCGCCGCTTGCCGCCCGCTCCTTCAGGGCCCCTTCGATGCCCGTGGTGCGCAGCAGCCGACTGATCGTGGTCGACTCTCCGCCGGGCAGAACGAGTCCCTGGCAACCGTCCAGGTCATGGGTGGATCGGACCGGGATGACCTCCACAGGGATGCCTGCGGCTTGCCCCGCGTGCTGTAGTGCTTCGATGTGTTCGCTCACCGCGCCTTGGACACCCAGGACGCCGATCTTGACCATGGCTTCGCCACCGAGGGGCGCTACATAGCGCCGACGGGCAAGATGGCGGAATCCTGCAGGATGCGCACGGTCCCTTCGTAGGCATGACCGGAGTAGCTGTCCACTCGGACCACGTAGGCCCCCGGCGGCATCATCTCGTGCAAGTTGGCCGCGTAGAAGGTGCCCTTGTCGTCTGCGTAAGGGGATCCGATGCTTGTGATCGCGTTGCCATCAGCATCGTAGATGGTGATGTCCATGTCGTCCTTCAATGGATTCGCGTCCGGTCCCTGAGTGAGGCTGATGGTGAGGCGCTGGGTCTGCTGCAGGAGATCGAACGGGGCTTCCGCGAAGTTGATGCCCGGGCCGGGCGGGATGGCGCCGGTGATGAGGCCTTGATGGGCCGCGATGCTCACCGGGGCGTCCCGGTGGACCACTTCTTGCCAATCCAAGGATGCCATGCAGTGATGGGTGAACGTGATGCTGCTGGGGGTCTCACCGCCGAACAGGATCTCCTGGCCCGTGGAACGGGTATCATCGACCACCAGACTGGTCAGGAGGACGCGCAGGGTGTCTCCCTTCTCGACGTGCAGGCCGCCAGGGGGCATGGAAATGACTTCGCTGTAGTGGTCGATGGAACCCGGCAGGGGCACCACACTTGCGTACTCGCGGCCAAAGTCAGGGACGAAGCCGCGGTTGGTGCCTACTTGGTTGAACCAATGGTAGCCTTCGTCAGGGGCGCCGCCGAGGACCACGGGGGCCGGGGTGCCGCTGTTGCGGACCCAGAACTCCAGCGTCAGATTGCCCACCAGGCGCATCGGGGCGCCTGCTGGGGCGCTGGTCCATTCGTCCATGGTGTCCACCAGGAACGCCTCATCGAAGCCGTTGCTGAACACGCTCCCCGCCTCCGGAGTCTCATTGAGCAACGTGAAACCAGGACCCAGCCACAAGGTCGTGGCCACGGGGTGGTCGCTGCATGTCCGCACGGCGGGGTCCGGGTTGGACGGTTCCGCTGGGCTGGTCGAAGCACAACCCGCCAGCATCGCGATGAGCAGTATCGAAAGGACTCGCACGTGTTTTCGACGCCGCCGCCGAGGCATAGCCCTTGCGGCGTGCCGCTTATGCCTGGGATAGGAGTCGGCCGCCTGTGGCCCGCAACGCCTACATCGCACTGATCGCGGTGCAAGTGTTCTACGGCCTCCTTCCCGCAGCTGGAAAGACCTTGTTCGTGCACCTGGACCCCTTGGCGATGACGTCACTCCGGGTCCTAGGCGCCACGTGGGTCTTGCTCTGGATCCACGCCATCCGGGGCGGCACCTGGCCGACGTGGAAGCAATGGCCTGGCATCGCCAAACTGGCACTGTTCGGCATCGTGTTCAACATGGGATTCTTTGCTATGGGTCTGGAACGGACCCAGCCCCTGAACGCCACGCTCCTCGTCACGACCATCCCGGTCTTCACGTACATCATCGCCGTCGTCACGGGCCGAGAGACCATCGGGCCCCGCCGCCTCACTGGCATCCTGCTTGCCCTTTCTGGGGCCATCTACCTCGTGGGCTTGAGCGGCTACGAAGCCAGCCTCGCGGGCGCCGCGGGGGACCTCATGGTCCTGATCAACGCCCTCAGCTTCGCGTACTTCCTGGTCATCAGCAAGCGCTGGAGCGAAGAGAACGACATCCTCAGCCTGAACACCTGGATGTTCCTGGTGGGCGCCATCGTCTTCGTCCCCGTGCTATGGTACACGGGTGCCGTCGAACAACTATACGTCGGGGGCCTCAACACCTGGCAATGGATGGCCTTCGTCGTCATCGCACCCACCGTCGGGGCCTATGTCCTGAACGCCACGGCCCTGCGCCGTGTCCCCAGCAGCACCGTGGCAGTGTTCATCTACCTGCAACCTCCGGTCAGTGCCCTTGGAGCCTGGTTGGTCCTGGGTATCCTCCCGAGTTGGAAGATCGTCCCCGCAGCTGTGCTGATCCTTGCCGGGGTGACGATCGTCGCGCGCCGCCGTATCGTGCCCGTGGTCCAGCCGGCTCTCAGTTCCTAGGCAGGCTCCGCTGGCTGGGCTAGCCGCCCGATGGGGCTACCGCTAGGCGGTTGCTTGTTCTCGCCGATGCTATTCGCGTTGCTCAGATGCCGCGGGTCGCGTACTGGACGTCGCACTCTCAGGTGCTTGCGCACCTGCTCGATCGAGTCCATTGCGCGCCCGGGTGGTCTTCGCGTTGCTCAGATGCCGCGGGTCGCGTACTGGACGTCGATCTCGTCCATGTTGCGGCCGACCATGGCCTCGCCGAGGTTCTTGCTGACCTCGCCGACGGCGGCGGCGTCCGTGAAGTGGGTCGTCGCTTCGACGATGGCCTTGGCACGGGTGGCGGGGTCGCCGGACTTGAAGATGCCACTGCCGACGAAGACACCGTCGCTACCGAGCTGCATCATCAGGGCCGCATCCGCGGGGGTCGCGATGCCACCGGCGGTGAAGTCGACGACGGGGAGGCGTCCCATCTTGCGGACGTCCACGAGGACGCTGTGGATGTTGCCGATGAGGGTGTCGTAGTCGATGCCACCGTAGGCCTCGCTCAGGTAGGCGTCCTCGACGCCTAGGTCCTCAAGGACCAGTTCGTTGAGGGGGTCGTAGCGGGTGGCGAATTGCTGCGCGAGGGCGTTGAGTTCGTCGTCGTCCATCTCTTGGACGACCTGCACGCCGCGGGTCATCATGCGGCGGTGGCGGACGGCTTCGACGATGTCGCCGCTGCCAGCCTCACCCTTGGTGCGGATCATGGCGGCGCCTTCAGCGACGCGGCGGACCGCTTCACCGAGTTTGGTGCCACCACAGACGAAGGGGACGGTGAAGTCCTTCTTGAAGACGTGGAAGAACGGATCCGCCATCGTCAAGACTTCGGATTCGTCGATCATGTCGACGCCCAAGGACTGAAGGATCTGGGCTTCGGCGAAGTGGCCGATGCGGCACTTGGCCATGACAGGGATGCTGACACTGTCGATGATCTTCTCGATCATGGACGGGTCGCTCATGCGGCTGACGCCGCCATCGGCGCGGATGTCGGCGGGGACGCGCTCGAGGGCCATGACGGCCACGGCGCCCGCGTCTTCGGCGATGGTCGCCTGTTCTGCGTTCGTGACGTCCATGATGACGCCACCCTTCTGCATCTTCGCGAAGCCGCGCTTGAGGAGGTCAGTACCCCATCGTAGCGATTCGAGGTCCAATTCGCGTGCCATATCCTTTGCTAGGTTGGCCCGCTATATCAAGGACGGCCCGCCCATGGATGGGCCGGAACGGTCATCCATGAGCCTTTGGTAAGGGGCCATGGGCCCGATGACGATGTTATCCCAGGGTGATCTGTTATCCAACCATGATCAGAAGCTCAACGCGGAGGGCTCACACCGCGTCGGCCACGGGGCCGATGGAACCACGACTTCGGTCTGTGGTCCTAGGGACATTCCCTAAGCACCGGCCGTTGGCCGGCAATCCGCGCACCTGGGGCGTCGGATTGTTCAAGGGCGCCGCTGGCGCCGGCACATGTCTGGCCTACGCCGGGCGCCGCAGCAAGACGATGGTCTGCCAGATGGCGATGAAGAACAAGGGGAACGTCAGTAGCGTCGTCACGGGCAACAACATCATCGTGAGGCCCTTGCCCCAGGGCTGCTCGAGCCCGGTGCCGACGGCAGCCGCGATGTAGCTCACCAGCAAGAGGATGGCGGCCGTGATCGTGGGTCCAACGATGGCGCGGGCGATCGCTTCCACTTCCGGATCACCCTCCATCCCGGCGGTGATCGCCGGGCCCAACATGGTAGCGATCACAATGGTCAGGATGAGCCAGATGAATGCCATGAACCCGTTCGTCGCT
>JBFGSX010000084.1:0-7338 GCA_041566495.1 Thermoplasmatota archaeon | reverse complement strand
GGCGAAGCGCAGGATGCGGACGCCGCTGTCCTTGGGGAGCGTGCCGCCGTACACGATGCCGACCTCGACCTGGAACGGGTGGCCGCCCCAGACGCTCGGGGGGCGCGTCACGGTGGTGATGTATTCGGGGGAGACATCCGTGGTCTCCTTCTTCAGCCCCTGGCGCACCAGTGCTTCGCCGATGGGGGCCAAGCAGTCGGTGGGGGGTGCCATGATCTTGACCTTGGCAAAGGCATCGTGCAAGCGACGAGCTTCGTCCCGCGTCAGGTCTTCGGGCTTGATGTTCTCCAGTTCGGCGGCGGCCAGGAGCTTCTTCGCCGTGTCGCCGCCGACGCTGCTGAACTCCTTTTGCAAGAACGTGGACATCTTGCGGAACTCGCTGGCCGCGGCCATCTTCAGGATGGTGCCCAGCTCAGTGCCGAGGGGGTGCGGCTTGATGGTCTCCGTCTTCGGGGGGACATCATCACTGGCCCGGTCGAAGACGAAGGTCTCGCCCTTGGGGTCTGTGAAGGTGATGCGGGCGTGGGGGTTGACGATGGAGGTGCTGCGGAGGTACTCGAAGACCGACTGCTTGCCGCCTTGGTAGCGGCCTTTCAGCACGACCTCGATGCGGGTGCCGTGGGGCTTGTCCCAGTGGTCGGCTTCGACGAAGTGCTCCTTGGCACGGTTGGTCTTGGTATCGATGCCAAGACCCATGCGGACCGCGGGGTGGCCGGGGCCGATCTTGCTGGTGACCGTGGCGTAGTTGCCGGTGGTGATCTGCCCGTACAACACCACGGCGGAGATGCCGATACCTTGCTGGCCACGGCTCTGGCGGATCGCGTGGAAGCGGGAACCGTACAGCAGGCGGGCGAAGATGTTGGGCATCTGCTTCTTGATGACGCCGGGACCGTTGTCCTCGATGGTGAGGGTGTACTCTTCATCGTGCTTGGTCGGCGTGATCGTGACGTCGATGTCGGGGAGGATGTTGGCTTCCTCGCAAGCATCGATGGCGTTGTCGACCGCTTCCTTGACGCTCGTGATGAGCGCCTTGGTCGGGGAATCGAAACCCAGAATCTGGCGGTTCCGCTCGAAGAACTCGGCGACACTGATCTCCTTCTGACCTTTGGCCAGTTCAATCGCTATGGCGGCCACTACGGCATCCCCCAGTACATCCCATCCCTCCAGGAGAGGCCCCGGTTACAAAGGCTGCGGCCGCCTCCTTAAGAAGGGGCCTTCAGCGCCGGTAGAGCGTGATGAATTCCTGGACCTGCATCGTGCCGTCGTTGGCGGTGTCCGACCAGGTCAAAGTGTAGGTCCCTGCATCGAGAGCAGGGTCGCCCATGACCGTCTGGACGTAACCCCCTGTTCCCCCCACCCCGAGTCCTAGCCGGCCAAGCTCCAACGTGTCTCCGTTGGGAGCTTCCAGGGTGGCCTGGGCATCCACCGAGGCGAAGCCGAAGTACGCCAGCCCCATCTGCAGCGGCTTTCGTTCGATGTCGAACGTCATCATGGTGTTCTGGGTGACCTCGTGGGGGCCTTCGCTGCGCAGATCTTGGCCCAGGATGCGGGCTTTAGGCGCCTCCGGGGCGTCGACGAACAGCGAAAAGAGCTGGCCGTGGCCGACGGGATGGAACACGTATTCGCCGAGACTGGCGTTGTGGCGGGGGCTCCATGAGGTTGCCGTGCCCCCTGGCAGCAGGCCTTCGTAGGAGTCGTCAGGCCCGAAGACCATGATGTCGGGGACGGCTCCGCCGGCTGGCTGGAAGCGGACCGTGGTGTCGCTGTCGCGGATGTTGAGGCCGAGGGTCACGCCACTGGGCATCCACAATGGCGTAGAGGCCGTCATGATCTGGATGGTGAAATCCACGGGTTGTGCCTCGGCGCCTGCATACCACGCGTTGACGTAGAGCGAGGATGCATCCCGGACCACGGCACCTTCCCAGCGCGTCCCGGCACCGAATGTGCAGCCGTCGCAGTCGCTGGTGCGGATGGCCTCCGGGTCGTCGGAGCTGAGCCAGACCTGGACACTGCCGTCGCTCGGCGCCACCACCCTCACGGACGCCCACGTGGCGGCGCCGGGTGCGAAGTACTCCGTCACTTCGGTGACCTGGGTGTTGGTCGGCGCTTGGCCCGCGCGACCCAGGAGTGCTTGTACGGGGGGAGCGTCCGTGGGTTGGAACGTGCCGGTGATGTTGCCGGCAAGGAACCGAGCCTCGTCGGTGAACGTGATGTTGTGTGCCAAGGGCTCGAACGGGCTGTCCTGGACCGGCACCGCAGCGTTGTCTGGGACTTCTCCGGCGCACCCTGCGAAGGCAGCCACGACGAACAGCAAGATCCAACGGACCATGCGCGGCACCTAGCGGGCGGGCACTTAGGCCTTTGTGCGTTGGCTAGGCGATGCTTGCAGCAACCACGCCAGCAGATCTGGCCAGTGTGGGGTGCAGCGCTTGGTGAAGTAACCGAAGTGGCCGATGGCGTCCAAGCCCAGGTCTCCGGGTGCCAGATCGACCACTTCCGTCTCTGCGGTCGAATAGAACCCCATGAGAGCCTCCGCCGCGGCGCGGGGGGCGAACTCTTCGTCATCCGTGATGGCGTATGCTCGCAACCGGCCGCCCCACGTGGCGAAATGCTCCCGGATGGGCTTGCCTGCCTTGTCGACGATGAAGTCTGGATTCCGGCACCAACGGGCCCATTCCAAAGCGACGGTCTTGGGCAATGGTTCTCCCATCCCGAACCATTTGGCCGGGAAGTGGCCCCGCAGGCGGGTGCTGCCCGGCAGCAGGACATGCCAGAGCATCCACATCTTGAGACGGTGGCTAGGCCAGAGCTTCCAGTAGCCGCTTTGGCTGGCGACCGCCACGGCCGCGTCCACGAAGTGGTTGTGGGGCGCCAGGCCCAAGAACTGGCCTCCGCCGGAATGGCCCACGTGGACCTGCGGTAGGTGGCCGTCATGTTGGGCGTGGATCCATTGCAGCACCCCGTCCAGGTCTTTCTCCCCGAAGTCTCGCATGGTGGGCAATCCGGTGCCGGGGGCTTGCTCGGGGGAGTCCCCGATGCCTCGGTAGTCGAACGTGACGCTCGCGACGCCCTGTTCGGCGAGGAACGTGGCGAAGCGGCGGTAGTAGCGGCGGCGCACCCCGTTGGCGGACGCGATGCTGCACCAGGCGACAGGCGTGGTGGGCCGGAACACGGTGGCCGCCAACGGCAAGCCGTCATGGGCAGGGATCGTGATGTCCTCAGACGTCACGCCGGCCATGGCGCTCAGAGGCTGCCAGGCACGGGGCCGGTGTATTCGAGGGCGTACAAGCCGGTACCTCGGTCAGTCATCCAGAGCAGGCCGTCGTGGAAGCGCGTCATGTAGACGTTGGGGCCGTAACCGTCTGGGCTGAAGTTGGGCTTCTTCCACCAGTATGGGCCACTGATAGGAGCATCTTCGGGGCCCGTGGGCAAGTAGTATCCCACATGGGCTGGGTTGGCGGGGTCGCTGATGTCCAGGAGCCAGACGCCCGCATGGTAGTGGCTGACCGCCAGGAGCCCGGTGTCCATGTCGGGAACGGCGGTGTGAGGGCTCATCCGGTACGCACCTTCGATGGTCACGTCGCCCGGGAGGCCCCACGTGCCGATCTGGAAGGGCTTGGAGGGGTCGGTGACATCGTAGCCACGGATGACACCGGAATCCGTGGTCAATGAGCCGATCTCGGGAGCCGACCAGGCGATGACCCGGCCGTCGCTGCGGGCGGCGTCTTCCTGCATCATCCAATGGATGGCCAATGCGCCGCTGGGAGCTTGGGTGGCCTCGACGCCCAACAAGGTAGGTGCCATGACATCGCTGACATCGAACAACACCGCGCCGCCATCCCAGCTGCTCACGTACGCGATCTTGCGCCCGTCGGGGTGGTCTTGGACCAAGACGTCGTGGGGGAAGATCCGACCCGGGCGCTGGCCCGGAGTCTCGTCCACGGGATTGTAAGCGAAATCATTGACCGGCACCAGGACCGCGTCCTCGCCGATGCGCTCCAGGCGGGCGATGTAGACGTGGTTGCCGGGGTCCGGGTAAGGGTTGTAGAGCGGTTGCCCCACGTAGAACAGGTAGAGTTGGCCATCAATGACCTCGAAGTCGAAGTTGTGCGTGCCCAGCAGCTCCACGGGCATCGCCGAGACGAAGCGGGGCTGGGTGCGGTCACGCACATCCACCACATGGATGCACACAGTGCAGTCCTGGGCGCCGTCCCCGTCGAGCAACGTCGCCGGGGTGCCGACGCTTGGCAGGTCTTGGACGTTCATGACGGCGAAGTCACCATCGGGCGTAACGCGGACTTCTTGGATGCTGTTGCCATCGATCCAATACTTGCCGAGAACAGTCGTGTTGCTGGGGTCTTGGATGTCCACGATCGCAAAGCCCCCTTCTGCGTCGCCGTCGATCGCGACGAACGCCAAGGTCTCATCATCGTCCTCATGGATGACGAAGTTGGCAAAGCCATTCTCACCGATGGTCACGCCGAGGGCGGAGTACCCCACTTGCTCGATGTTGTGGCGGCCCTGGTGCTGCAAGGCATCATTGTGGTCATGGTCCATGACGATGGGTTCGCCGATGAGTGCCGCGATGCCGTACAGGTCGATGGTGCCGTCGGGCCGGACCTGGGGGTCTACGGGGTCCTGCAATGGGGTCTCTGCACAACCGGCGAGGGCCGTGGCCATGAGGAGGGCCACCACGATGATTCGCATCACGGCTGACCGTCGCCACCCCATGATAGCGGTTGTCCCCTGGTTTGAAGACCCGATGTGGTGTCCCAGGCACATGGACCGCCCTGCGGCTTGGGATGCTTACGAAGAGGCTGTCATGGCTGGTCAGGCCGACGACGTCGAGGCTCCGGGTGACGACTACGTGATGAGTCCTGAGTTCCAGCAATGGCTCGTGGACCAACTCCGCAAGGAGGTCATGGACCAAGCCTTGGCTGCCGTGATGGACGTTCAGCCCAAGATACGGGACAAGGCGTAGAAGACGACGCCCGCTGCTGCGCCAAAGGACGTCCCGGTGACGATCCAGCGCACGAAGTCGGGGGTCGTGGATGTCGCAGGGGCTCCTTGGCGCAGAGGGGCGACGGCCACGTCTTCCTTGGGCAGCCACGCGAACGCCTCGGATCCTGGGGTCGGTGCCTCGGGTTCCGCCGCTTGTTCCGTCAGGGGTTCGGGCTGCGCCAACGTGATGATGGGGGCGGTATCGGGGGCCGACTTGGCCATCGACTCGTCCTGGTCCCGGGGGTATCGCCAGATGCCGGGGTCCGTGGACTTGCGCCGTCGGGGCGTCAGTTCGTCGATGATCTCAGGCCGGTCGCCCATGGGGGAATCCTCACCGGGCCACGGGGGGTAATCGATGGCCGCATCGTCCACGGGAGCCTCATCAGGCGTCGTGGTCGTCATGGCTTTGTCGTCCAGCAATACGATGCCCGCCTCCGCGGCTCGCCTGCGCAGACCGTCAGGCACCACCCGGGCCGCCATCACGGGGGTGGCGCCGATGTCCTTGGCGGCACGCCGGATGGCATGCATCTCAGGGCCTTCGAAGCCGCCGGCGTCCTCGATGGCGATGACGAGGTTCCCAAGGGGGCCTTGGGCCACCATGTCCACGGTATGGATGGAGCCGCTCTGGCCACGCACTTGCGCACGCTCGCTGATCGTGTACCCCTTGGCACGGTAATGCCCCGCGACCTGGTCCCGCAACACAACTCCTCCAGAAAGGCCGGCGGCTTGAACCCATCGGACCGCTGCTGGCCGGCGCCAAGTTTCATATCCCGCCTTGGCAGGTGGGTCCGTATGCGCATTCTTCCCATTCTGTTCGTGGCCGCCATGCTGGCCGGCTGCGCAGGTGGCCCCGCCCAGACCGACCTCTCCCAGAGCCTCCAGGACACTGACGGTGACGGCGTCATCGACGCCATCGAGGTCCTCTACGGCAGCGACCCCCGCAACGCCACGAGCGTTCCGGACCTGATGGTGCACAAGGACATCTCCTTCGCCACCACCGTGGCCAACGTGGTGGGCACGGGCGTCCCCTCGGTCCAGTGCCCCGCTGACCCCGTCAACACCAAGACGGTCGTCTGGACCATCACGCCCCCCATGGGCAATGTCAGTCAAGTCCACGCGGCGAATCTGGTCTTCAGCATCACCGGCATGACGACCGTCAACGACGCCGACCTGTTCATCTACGGCCCTGACGGCAACCTCGCCGGTTCCGCCACCGGCAGCACGGCCAGCGAGACCGTCACCCTTGCCGGCCACCGCCCCGTGGGCGACTACACCATCGAAGTCCGCGCCTGCAGCGGCGCGGGCAACGTGGACGTGGATGCCACCGGGATGCTAGGCTGGATTCCCAGCCAAGATGATCTCCTGGCGGGCAACATGTCGGACGACGGCCACCAGCACTGAACGCTGATATCTCGCGCCGTCAATGAGGGGGCATGCGCTTCGTGCTTTGCCTGCTCATTCTACTGGCCGGCTGCACGGAGCCCCCCGCGGCCATGACCGGGCCCTGCGAACCGGCCGATCTTCTGCTCGTCCAATCCAGTGCCAGCAACATGCCCACGCCGGAGCCCAGCGCCCCTCGGTGGATCGTGGTGTGGCCCGACGCTGAGGTCTGGCGCCTCGGGGTCGACTTGGACATGGTCCCGGGCACCTTCAACGCCAGCACCGTCCAAGCCGCCGCCCCATTGCACCTGCAAGAAGCGTGCGGCATCGTCTCGTTCCACGGCACGTTCCCGGGCAGCGCCAACGCACCGTGGTGGATGGACAGCCTGGGGGACTCATGGGAACAGCACTACAGTGTGGCTCTGCTGGAGGTCCGCCAACGGGACCTTGTGGCCTTACAGGCCATCATCGAGGACGGCTTCTTTGCCCTACCCGCAGACGCCAGTGTCCCCGATTGCGCCGACGGCGGGACCGTCGCCTACACCGCCAAACTGCAGGGTGCCACCCACCAATCCAAGGCGTCCTGCCAGTGGACCGAAGACTTCGGGGCCTTTCATGATGCCTTCCAGGCCTGGCTTGCGGGCACTGAGTGACGGCACCTTGAAACCCTGGCGCCAGGTCGCCGCACCGTCATGGCCGAGTGGGACCTGGATTCCGTCACCGAGAAGTGGCAGCAACGCTGGTGGGATGCACGCATCCAGCACGCGGAACGCGACGACTCGAAGCCGAGCTACTTCATCCATTTCGCCTACCCTGGCATCAGTGGCTACCTCCACGTCGGGCATCTGCGGGGCTTCACCTACGCGGATGTCTTCTCCAGGTACAAGCGCCAGACCGGCCACAACGTCCTCTACCCCGCTGGCTTCCACGCCAGCGGCATCCCCGCCGTCGCCTTCG
>JBFGSX010000083.1:0-7352 GCA_041566495.1 Thermoplasmatota archaeon | reverse complement strand
GGTGACAGGTTCGGTCTCGTTCGTGGCTTCGTCGCATGCCAGCCACACGGCCACGAAGGCGGCCTTGGACGTGGCGCCGGGGATATCGATGAGTTGAGCCGCGTCGGCTGCGAAGAAGCCACTGGGCAGCGCCTTGCGAGCGGTCTCCATGTCGACCAGGATGACGAACGTCATACCGGTGCACCCGGTACCCAATGAGGTGATGGTCGTGGGCGGGCTGGGTGCAGCCGCAGCCGGTTCTGGTTCCACGGTGGCGTTGTCCGGGGCTACCGGGGTGGGCGCGCTCTGTGAAGGTTCGACCTCCGGAATGGTGGCCGGGGGGGCGGTGCAACCGGCGAGCAGGAGCAGCGCTAGCACAAGCAGCGCGCTGGCAGCCTTCCACCGGTCCATGGTATGGCCAGTTGGAGCTTGGAGGTTAAATGTTGCCGCGTGCCAGGCAAACATGTTTGGCAATGGGGTTCTGGGGCGGCGTGGAAGGCTTCCTCCAGCGGTGACCGGTCGCAGGGATACAAGAACAGGCGCCGCCATGGTCGGCCCGTGTCTGGTCTCGCTACCCGCGCCGTCCACGCTGGCGAACGCATGGATCCGTCCGGTGCGGTGAACACCCCCATCGTCGCTTCGACCACGTATCGGTACCCTGAGATGCCGGACGGCTCCGCGGCCACACACATCTACAGTCGCTACGACAACCCCACCGTGCAAGCCCTCGAAGCGAAGGTCGCCGCCCTCGAAGGCGGCCAGACCACCTTCGCGTTCGCCAGTGGGATGGGGGCCATCGCCGCGGTCTGCCAAGCCTGGCTGCGCCCCGGCGACACCATCGCCATCATGGCCGGCGTCTACGGGGGCACACTCAGTTACTTGCAGCGGGAACTGGCACCCATGGGCATCGGCGTCCACATCATCGATGCCTTCGCCGACGAACCCCTGCCCGCCGAGACCCGGATGGTCTGGCTGGAATCCATCACCAATCCCCTTCTCCGCGTCCCCGATATCAAGGCCTGGGCCGCCAAAGCACACGCTGCCGGCGCCCGCCTCGTCGTGGATGCCACGTTCGCCACGCCGGTCCTGCAGCGCCCCCTCGAACTGGGCGCCGACGTGGTGGTCCACAGTGCCACCAAGTTCCTTGGGGGTCACGCGGATGTCACCGCGGGCGTCGCCACGGTCAACGAAGGCGCCCAACGACTGTGGGAGACCCGCCGTAACCTAGGCTCCGTCCTGGATCCCTACGCGGCCACCCTCGTGAGCCGGGGCATCAAGACCCTCGCTCTGCGGGTCCGGGCCCAAGCGGCCACGGCTGCGGCTCTCGCTGCGGCCCTCGTGGATGAGGTCACGGTCCACCACCCTAGTCGCCCAGACCATCCAGATGCCGCCAATATCCACGCTCTGGATGGGCCCGGGGCGGTGCTCACGCTCGATGTGGGGAGCCTCGAACGGGCCATCGCCTTCCGCCGCAAGGTCCGGGTCCTGCAGCCCGCCGCGAGCCTCGGGGGTGTCGAAAGCCTGGTCAGCCTGCCATTGGAGACCAGCCACTCCTACATGACCGCCGAAGAGCGGGCCGCCATCGGCGTGACCGACGGCCTGCTGCGGATCAGTGTGGGCATCGAAGACTTCGATGATCTACTAGAGGACATCCGGGGAGCCCTCCATGATTGAAGGCACGATGGCCAAGCCTGCCGCAGAGGCAGACGACGAGGAACGCGTCCCTCGCGCCACGGGGGCCGCCATGTACGCCTTCTGCCTCGTCGTCTTCATCGGCCTCTTCGTGGGGCCCCTGGGCACCCTTGTCATCTGGATGCGACGCCGCGACGAGACCTTCGTCGACCTTCATGGTCGGCAAGCCCTCGACCTGACCATCACGGGACTCCTCGGTGGCATCATCCTCGTGGCGGGCCGCGTCGTGGAACCTGATTTCGTCACCTTCGGACGCATCCTGCAATGGTCCGGATTCGCCATCGTCGCCCTGCAAGGCCTACAGGGGTTGTGGGGCCTCATCGACGCTGCCATGGGCGGTGCCAAGTCGATGCTGCTGAGCCTCCGCATCCTGAGGCGGGGCGGCGCATGGGCCCAGCCGATGGTCTGAAAGCCCATGGAGGCGGTAACCAAGGACATGGCCAACAGCCTGCGCGGCCAGGGCAACGACCCGCCCGTCACGCGCTTCGACCGGAGCCATGTGCGCCAACTCGGAGCCGGACGTGTCACGGTCATCCCCCTTGATCAGATCGATCACGTGCGCTCCGGTAAGTCCAGCGGCCACCCCGCCTTCATCATCCTCTCCGCCATCGCCTTGCTGGCCGGCGCCCTCGGCGGCGTCTTGGGCTTCGGCTTCATCCGCATCGGCGCCATCGTGCTGGGCACACTCATCGCCGGAGGTGGCTTCGCCGCTTTCATGCTCGTACGACCCAACATGGTCTCCATCGAGAGCAACCGGGCTGCCATCAAGCAAGCCTACCCGGCCGCCGCGGCGCAGCACGTGCGCAGTTTCGTCGAAGGTCTTCTGGAAGCTCGTGGGGCTTACCTGGAAGGGGTCTACGAAGCGGACGAAGCGGAGGGTCCTTGGGAGGCCCCGGCTGAGCCCGCCACATCCGAGGAGCCCATGCCCGTCGAGGAGACGGACGAGGAGACTCCCGAAGGTGAACCATGACCAATGTCGAATGGATCCAACAACTTGTGCGAAGCGTCGTCCCGGATGCCGAAGTGCACCCCGTCGACCTGACCGGCGGCGGCGATCACTGGTTCGTCGCCATCGTGGCTGAGAGCTTCGAAGGGACCCGCAGCTTCCAACGGCAACGCCCCATCCTGGCAGCCGTCACGCCCCACATGCAGACCGGGGTCATCCACGCTTTCGACATCAAGTGCCTCACCCCTGCCGAGTTGCAGGACAAGCACGATGGCGTGGTGCCCGCGCCATTCGTCCCCCACGCACGCGGCGAGGGCGACCACCCAGGCGACTGGGAATAGTTCCACGCGTTCGTCGACGGGGCCATCTTGCTCTACGCCCCACGGTGGGGTATGGAGCGTGATGACGTCCCCGTCCAAGGAATCCGACCGTGCAACCATCCGAGGCACCCATGACGGGCCTCAAGGGTGACCGAGCCGTCATGCGCATGGTGGGTTTCACCATGGGCATGCTTGCCTTGGCGGTCGGCTTGGTGGCCTTCTGACCGCAGCAGACACCGCCCTGCGACGTAGCATCTACTTGACCATCTGGACGACGTTGCTATGCGTCGCCGTGGCTGCTCGGTTCTAGAACGGGCCGTTCAGGAACGTGGCGTGGCCGAGGTCGATGCCGGTGCTGCGTACGAAGCGGTTCACGAGGTCCCCGCCGTAGGGCACTCGGGCAGCGTAAGCCACCGCGAGGTCCCCTTCTGGGGTGTGGCGGATCTGCAGGAAGTCGCCGGGTTGGCGGCCCAGGTCGCCGGTGAACAACACTTGGGGATCCGCTTGGATGATGGTCCACGTGGCGTTCTCCTCGTGGGCGTTCTGGGTGTACGCGATGCGCAGCGTCCACTCGGGGGCGCTCGCGTTGTCGGCGCCGTAGTAGGCGACCGCCACGTGGCCTTCGGCGCCCGCGACGAGCCACGGGTAGTCTGCGAGGCCGGCCGTGGTGATCTGGTGGTCGATCTGGGTGCCATCAGAGAGCACGGCAGCCACCGCAAGGCCATCATGGTCTTCGTGGCCCCAGATCTGGGGCACGTAAGCGTGTCCCGCGTCGTCAGCGAAGGGTGCGGTGTCGGGGCCGCTGCCGTCGTTCTGGTGGCCTAGCCGGACGCCGGCATCCCAGGTGAGGCCCCCATCGTGGCTCTGCCACAAGGTCTGGCAGGCGTGCACCAACAGGTGGTCTCGCTCGGCTCCTTGCCCGAAGCCGGCCAGGTTGCAGCCGAAGCTGTGGCCAGGGTAACTCCAGGTCAGACCGCCGTCGGTGCTGCGGTAGAACCAGGAGTCGATGCCCGAGTTGTAGACGATGAAGACCTCGTCTGCGGCACCGGCGCGCACCCAGGGGCGGTCCACCAGTGGGGGGAAGGGATCGGCCTTGGTGAAGACGTGGCTGCCATCGGCGAGGAACTTGGTGAACCAACTGGTGCCTGCGCTGATGTCGAAGAAGAACACGTTGCCCTCGTCATCGATGGCGAAGTCCCCCTCGACCCCGAAGGCGTCTCGGACGACCCCGGTGCGGTCAGCAAAGGGCAGGGGCTGGAACGTGGAACCATTGTCCCGGCTGGTCCAGATCGGCGGGGATTGGCCGACGCAGCAGACCGCAGAGTACCAGATGGTGCCGTCCCCGGCCACTTCCAGGGTCGGCTCCCCGAAGCCCGCGCAGGCCTGCCGATAGGTCAGGTACTCAGGGCATTGCAGGTCCACTGGGGCCAGCATGGTCAATGCATCCAGTGGGGCAGGTTCCTCGACCACGGGTACGTCGGGGATGTCAGAGACGTCGGCACAACCTGCAAGGGTCGCGCCCAGGAGAGCGGCCAGGACCAGGAATCGCATCGCTGGCGACTCTTCCTGGCCTTGGATAGCCCTTGTGGCAAGCCTCAAGGCCAGGAGCGCACACTGGAGGCCATGGACATCCCGATGGCAGGCGCCCCGCCCACCGCGACCGCAGGCGCCTTGACGCCCGAACGCAAGGCCGAGATCGACGCGCTCATCGCAGGCCATGACATCGTACTCTTCATGAAGGGCACCCCGGACGCGCCCCAATGCGGTTTCAGCAACCGCGCCGCGCAGGTCCTCACCGCCCTGGGCCACCCGTTCCACGCCGTGAACATCTTCGAAGGCGACCCCATGCAGAACATCCAGGAAATGGCCGAATACGCCCAGTTCCCCACCATGCCCCAGATCTGGGTCAAGGGCGAATTGATCGGCGGCTCGGACATCGCTCTGGAGATGTACGAGAACGGCGAACTCGCTGAGATGCTGGCCTGATCCGAGCCCACCGGTAGGCGAACGGCCTCAGGAGAGAGTGGGAAAAGGGTCTGAGCGGGCTTAGACTTCGACGTAGACTTCCACGTCGAAACCGCTAGGGCCAGCCTCAGCGCAAGCGTACCCGGCGGGGGCTTCGACGCAGTCCTGGCTTGCTTCAATCTGGGTGGCGTTGACCGCCACGTAGACGTCCACGTCGACCCCACTGGGTCCGGCTTCGCCGCAAGCGTAGCCGACCGGCAGGTCGACGCAGTCTGCTTGCACGGCGGCGATGCCGCCCAAGCTGCTCAGGGCCAAGATCAGGGGAATGATGGTTTGCATGGTGTGGTCTCCGTCGCCAAAGCGACATGGCATGGGAACCACCGGTGGCTTAGAACCCCGGCGCGACGGTTCTCCTGTATCCGTACGTAAGCGCCCGCAGGGCTACGTGTGGTTACGTCGGGAACATGGGTCCAGTGACCGTGTGCCCCTGGTGGCCTGCGGCCCTGGCGCTAGCCATAATGGTCCGGCCCGCGGGACTATCACCATGGCCGAGCCACGTATCAGCCTCCGCGAGCACCCCGTCGAGTCCTGCCCCCAGTGTGGGGGTCTACGGGTCGGGGACGTGCGACCGGACGACGTCGGCGTACGGGATGAGCAGGCCGCCGAGGCATTCGGGCTGCGGCAATGCCACGATTGTGGCACCGTGATCCAGGTCGAAGCCTGATTCCCCCGCCCCACGCCTTATATCACGCCCTGGGCTGGCGCGCCCCATGGCCCGGGAGATCCCCGTCGAGGAACACCTGGAAAAGCAGCTGGCAGCAGGCCGCAAGGTCATCGCCAACGATGCCCAGAGCCGCGCTCTGTTCGCCCAGCTCAAATCCGAGTGCCCCGACGTGGGGGAAGACGACATCGTGCGCAGCTTCGCGACGCCCGGTTTCGGTACCAAGAACGTGGAAGCCGCCGTCGTCGCGACGGTGCGCCAGAAGCAGTTCAACGCCAACAACCCACGCCCGGCCTACAAGGACATCTTTGAATTGTTGCTGCCCAAGAAATTGGCCAACGACATCCGTGATGACCCCGAATACCGCGCCCAGTTCGCGGACCTTCTCGGCGAGATCGAGGAGGAGTTCGATCCTGATGGTGGCATCTCCGAAGCCGACATGCGCAAGGAGATCGAGGAAGCCCTCGCCTGATGCAGATCCTACGTGCCCCAGAACCCGAGGTCGCTCGGCAGTTCTTGAGTGACGAATTGCTGAGCCTCGTCGAAGAGCGTGGCCACTTCGTCCAGGTCATCGCCGAGTGCATGGTCCAATACCAGGGCCGTGCCCGTTCCATGCTCCACCGTGGCCAGCGTGTCCTGCTCCTCAAGCCGGATGGCACCTTCCTGGTCCACGCGGCCACCAAGGCCAAACCGGTCAACTGGCAGCCCCCGGGCGCCAGCTTCAACGTCGGCATCGAGGACGGCCATGTCGTCCTGACCGCCTACCGGGCCAAGCCAGAAGAGATCGTGAAGGTCATCTTCTACGACATCAGTCTGCTGTTGTCCACCCCCCTCGAGGACCGTGAAGAACTGGACCTGGTGGGCTCGGAAGACGACCTACAGGCGCTTCTCTTCGCCACCCCCGAACTGGTCGAGGTCGGCTTCGTACCTCGCCGCCGAGAGCGTGACTCAAAGCGCGGCTACTACGACCTGGACGGGGACGACGCCGCTGGCCGTCGCGTCGTCATCGAGGTCAAGCGGGGCACGGCAGGCATCAAGGACGCCCAGCAACTTCACCGCTACGTGGACCCCCTGCGCCTGCAGAACCCCGATGGCAAGCTCAGAGGGATGCTCATCGCGCCCCGCGTCGCTGACAAGGCCCGCGCATTCCTGCGCGACCATGACCTGGAATGGAAGGAATTGGACTGGGAAACGGTCCTGCCCCAAGTGGAGCGCATGCGCCGCACCGGTCAGGTCGGTTTGAGCCGCTTCGATTAGGACCCCGGCGGGGTCGGCAAAGGAAAGAGAGGGAAAGGGAGCGACGAGCGTCGCGAGGTTGCCGGCTTATCCGGTGTACGAACCGTCTTCGGTGAACCACCAGCCCTCAGGGGGGACGGCGTTGTAGAAGATGGTGATGTACATCTCGAAGGGCTGCTGGAGCGTGAAGCCGAAGCCCCACGTGCCACCGGCCTGGGTGTCTGGCAGGCCACCGGCGAAGACACGGAAGCTGATCTGTTCGCCAGCGTCGCTGACGGTGTTCTCTGCCCAGTACGTGTTGTCGCCGTTGATCATCTGGGGGCTGGGGCCGTCACTGGAGCGGCTGCCACCGAAGTTCTGCAGAGCCAGGGCGTCACCCAGGGGCTGGGTGGAGTCCCAGAGCAGTTCGGCTTGGGCGAAGTCCGGGGCGCCTTGGACGTCGAGGTAGGTGATGAAGTCGTCACCGAGGTCGACGCCGACGATGCCGGGCACG
>JBFGSX010000082.1:0-7362 GCA_041566495.1 Thermoplasmatota archaeon | reverse complement strand
GCTCACGGAGTGATATAGATGGCTTCCAAATTCCTCAAAGTCAAGTGCAGCGACTGCGGTAACGAGCAGGTCATCTTCCAGCGTGCAGCCACCGTCGTGAACTGCCTCGTCTGCGGTGCCACGCTCGCTACGCCCACCGGAGGCGCAGCCCGCGTCACCGGTGAGATCGTCGCCACGCTCGAATAAGCAGGTCCTCCTGCCGAACGCCGGCTCCGCCGGTTCGCCTCTTCCCTTTCCTTCCACTTCCACCACCCACCATTTTGGGGTCGTGGTCCCCTCCTCGGAGCCGTCGTTCCGATACGTCCGTCCCCCGTCGTTATATCGTAGGTCAACTTGGCCGACTTCGTGGCCAAACTGACCGAATTCCCGGAAGAGGGAGAACTTGTCGTCGGCACCGTGCACAAGGTGCAGAACTTCGGTGCGTTCATCCTGCTGGAAGAGTACGGTGGCAAGGAAGGATTCGTCCATATCCGTGAGGTCGCCTCCGGTTGGGTCAAGCGTATCCGTGACTTCGTGCGCGAGCAACAACGCGTCGTGTGCAAGGTCAACTCGGTCAACGCGTCCAAGGGTCACATCGATCTCAGCCTCAAGTCGGTCAACGACCACCAGCGCCGTGAGACCATCCAGCGCTGGAAGAACGAACAGAAGGCGGACAAGCTCATCGAGATGTTCGCGGAGCGCATGGAGCTCGATGTCCCCACCGTCACGACGATGATCGTCAAGCCGGCGCTGGGCGTCTGGGAGACCATGTACGACGCCTTCCAGGAAGCCGCCGAAGTCGGTCCCGAGATCTTCACCAATGAAGGCATCGAAGGGGACTGGCTCGAAGACTTCTGCAAGTTCGCCAAGGAGAACATCCAGATCCAATTCGTCGAGGTCTCCGGCTTCGTCGAAGTCCAGAGCAACGACCCCGCCGGGGTCAAGCTCGTCCAGAAGGCCCTCGTGGCCGCTGAAAAGACCGAGTTCGAGGACGTCAAGGTCATCGTGGCCTACAAGGGCGCTCCCTTCTACCGCATCGAGGTCCAAGCCCCGGATTACAAGATCGCCGAAGAGCAGCTTCGCAAGGCTGCCGACCGCGCCATCGCCAACATCCAGAAGGCCGGCGGCAGTGGCTCGTTCCACCGCGAACTCGAAGAGAAGAAGAAGGCCTGAGCATGAAGGCGCTGTTGAAGATCTGCAAGGCGTGCAAAGAGTACACCTTGCAGGACAAGTGCCCCAAGTGCGGAGGTCCGGCCAACCCGAACCGCCCCGCCAAGTTCAGCCCTGAAGACCATCACGGCGAATACCGCCGCCGCCTGAAGCTCCTGGATCGGGACAGCTGATGGAACTGATGCGCTTCGTCGAGCACGCCAAACCTGACGTCCAGGACCCCATCTTCGTCGAGGGTTTGCCTGGCGTGGGAAATGTCGGCAAGCTCGCGGCGCAACACCTCGTCGATACCTTGGATGCCACCCTCTGGTGTGACATCTTCAGTCATGATTTCCCACCCCAAGTGACCGTGCAATCGGACGGCACCGTCCGCCTCGTGCGCAACCAGCTTTGGACCGTCCCCGCCGAGGGCGACGCCCCCGCGCTGGTCGTCATGACCGGGGACTACCAACCCCTGAGCAGCGCGGGTCAGTTCGCCCTCGTCGAAGGGGTACTGGAGCGCATCGTACCCTTGGGTGCCAAGGAGATGTTCACCCTTGGCGGCTACGGCCTGGGCGCAAGCATCGAAGACCCTGAGGTCCTGGGCGCGGCCACCAGCCTCGAAGTGGTCGAGCGGCTGCAGACCATGGGCGTCAAGTTCCAAGAGGACGAACCTGGCGGCGGCATCATCGGTGCCAGCGGTCTGTTCTTGGGCCTTGGCATGGAAGAAGGCCTCAGCGGCGCCTGCTTGATGGGTGAGACCAGCGGATTCATGGTCGACCCCATGGCCGCGGGTGCTGTCCTACAGGTCCTCGGCGAACTGCTCGGCCGTGAGATCGATCTCAGTGACATCGAAGACAAGGCGGCGGAGATCGACAAGATCACGCAGCAATTGCATGATGCAGAAGCGGCGGCCCGTGAGCCCGGCGACCTGCATTACATCGGCTGAAGCGGGACCATCGCCCCTTAAGCGGGCAATCCTTTCGAGCCATCGTGCCCAGTCTCGAACGTCCGGTCCCTCGCTCCAAGACCGCTCGGTTCAACGAGATCATCTCCATCCTCGTCGAGAACGACTTCTGGGGCTTGCTCCGGATGATGCTCCGCGGCGACTTTGTCGGAAAAGAAGGCCAGGCCACGGTGCCCGTGCGCATCCGTCGCATCCTGGAGCAGTTGGGTCCGACGTTCATCAAGCTCGGCCAGTTGTTGGCCACCCGTCCGGACCTGGTGCCTGCGGAGTTCGCGGAGGAATTCAAGAAACTCTACGATGGCACGTCCCCCAGTTCGCCCGCCGAAGTGCGCCGGGTCATCAAAGAGGAACTTGGCCAAGAGGTGGAAGAGGTCTTCTCGGTCTTCGAAGAGAAGGCCCTTGCTTCCGCCAGCGTGGGCCAGGTCCACCGGGCGATCCTGCAGGACGGCACCAAGGTGGCCGTCAAAGTCCAACACGTGGGCATCGAGGAATAGATGTTGCTCGATTTCCGCATCTTGCGCGGCTTGATGACGTTCATCGAGAAGACCTTCGCTGCGAGCCGCGTTTGGCAACCCACCCACCACTTGGATGAGTTGCGGGCCATGCTCGAACGGGAACTCGACTACCGTTACGAGATGAAGAACACCCAGCGGGTCGCTCGCAATTTCAAGGGCGATTCCGAGGTTCACATCCCCAAGATGCACGCTGAACTTTGTTCCAAGCGCGTGTTGGTCATGGAGTTCATCGACGGCATCAAGTTCGCCCACGTGGACCATTTGGATGGCTTGGGCATCGACCGCAAGAACGTCGCTCGCATCATCACCCATGCCATGGCGAAGCAGATCTTCGTCCACCGTATCTTCCACGCCGACCCATCCCCGGGGAACATGATGATCATGAACAGTCATCAGGTCGTGTTCCTGGATTTCGGCGCTGTGGGCATCGTCACCGAGCGGCGCTCCAAGGCCATCCTGCAACTCATCACGGCCATGGGGAAAGGGGACGTGGACGGGCTCACGGAGTCGGTCATCGACCTTTGCGAACAGCACGGCGAGTATGACCAGAAGCGCTTCATGATCGACGTGGAGAAGATCATGGATTTCTTCGAGCGGGAGCAGGTCAGTGTCGCTGACCCTCGGCTCATGGAGATGATCATGGCGGTCGCCAAGCGACACAAGATGCTGCTGCCGCCGGATTTCATGCTCATTTCTCGCGCACTCTTTCAATTCGATGGCTTCTGCCGCGACCTAGATCCGGATTACGAACTGGTCTCGGTTTTGGATCCCCTCGTGGCTGAACTGGTGTGGAAGAACATCACGAACACGAAGAAACAGAAGGAGATCGTGGACGAGACCGTTGGAGAGTTGTTGCGCTTCGGTCGCACTTTCCCCCATGCCCTGAACCAGTTGGTCAAGCGGGTGGAACGCAACGAACTGCGGACCACCATCGACGTGGCCGGTCTAGAAGGCATCAAAGCCGCCAGTGGCCGGAACGCTCTGAAGATGGGTTTCACCGTCGTCATCGCCAGCATGATCATTGGCCTCGCCATCGTCTATGCCGGCCCGAACCCAGACACCCACGTGGCACCGTTCATGTTCGCAGCCGCCAGCGTGGCCATCTTCTGGGTGCTCATCTTGGTGCTTTGGTCGGAGACCATGAAGGGTCGCCGGGAGTGAAATCCCCTCCGTCCGTCCGGGGCGCACTTTTATTTCATGAAGGTCGATGCTAGTGGCATGGGAAGGACTCTGCCGATCCTCGGCATCATCGGAGCGGCCCTCGCCGCCATCACTGCGACCATCCTCGTCGAACCGGCTCCGGTCATCGTAGGCTTGTATGCCATCGGGGCAGGAGTGGTGTTGGCCCTGCAGCGCGACTGGCGCCGCATGGCGCCCGGCGCAGTGGCCATCCTCTTCGGCATCCTCGGGACCCTCGGGGTCCTGCAGTACATCGGCGGAGAGGCCAATGGCTTCGAGGTGCCCATCTCGGCCGCCGTCGGCCAAGCCCTCATCGCAGCCGGCGCACTGTCCCTTGCGGGAGCCGCTATCCTTCTGACCTGGCGCAAGTTCCAACCCGAATGGATCTCCTACGTCTGGGCGGCTTTTTGGGGCCTGGGCGTCATTCTAGCCCTCGTTTACCGCGCCGATCTGGGCGACCAGACCCAAGCGGGCTCCTTCCTGGTGGCCGTGCTCTGTCTGGCCACCCTCGGCGCGCCCATCATGCGACTGCGCAACGCCGCCTGAGCGCCGTTGCGTCTAAACCCTAAGTCCGTGTCGGCCATCGTATGAGCCTGCGCACCCTCGGCTGCGGCGAGGTAACGCCCGAACACTACGGCACCCAACAGACCTTCGCGGGTTGGGTCGACAGCGTCCGCGCCAAGGGCAACATCGCCTTCCTGGAACTCCGCGACCGCACCGGCCGCGTCCAGTTCGTCCTCCTGAAGAAGATGCTCGCTGAGTCCGCCCCCGAACTCTTCGAAAAGCTCACCAAGCTGACCCCCGAGAGCTGCGTAGCCATCACCGGCCAGGTCAAGGCCTCCGACAAGGCGAAGGCAGGCTTCGAGGTCCTTCCCACCTCCGCCGAGGTCCTCAACACGGCCGCCACGCCCTTGCCCATGGCCCTCTGGGACTCCGACATCGAAAGCGGCCTGGACACTCGCCTGGACAACCGCTTCCTGGACGTCCGCACCGACCGCAGCAACGCCATTTTCCACATCCGTCACGAGGTCCTGCGCGCCGGTCGCCAGTTCCTCATGGACAACGGATTCAGTGAGATCCACACCAGCAACATCATCGCCGCCAGCAGCGAAGGCGGCACCGACACGTTCACCGTGGATTACTTTGGGCGCAAGTGCTTCCTGAGCCAGAGCCCCCAACTGTACAAGCAGATGATGATGGCCTCCGGCATGGATCGTGTCTTCGAGATCGCACGCTACTTCCGCGCCGAGAAACACAGCACCACCCGTCACCTCAACGAATCCACCGCCTTCGACCTGGAGATGGCCTGGGTCCGGGATGAAGAGGACGTCATGGCCATGATCGAAGGCCTCCTGCACGGCATATGGAAGGGCGTCGCCGAGAACTGCCCCAAGCAGGTCGAGGCCCTGGGTGCCACCGTCAACGTCCCGGCGCTGCCCTTCCGCCGCGTCGGCTACGAAGAGGCCCTCGAGATCGTCAATGCCCGCGCCGACGGCCGCCTCAAGCCCCTTGAGTTCGGCGACGACATCGGCACGGAAGCCGAGAAGATCCTCGGCGAGGTCATGAAGGAAGAAGGCCACGAGTTCTACTTCATCACAAAGTGGCCCCTCGCCCCCAAGCCGTTCTACATCATGCCCGAGGATGGGACGCAGGAGAGCCGGCTGTGCCGCGCCTTCGACCTGGACTTCCGCGGCGTGGAGCTCATCAGTGGCGGCCAGCGTATCCACCAGCCGGACCTCCTCGAGGAAGGCATCGTGCGCTGGGGCCTAGACCCCAAGGACTTCGGCGACTACCTGGCCGCGTTCCGCTACGGCATGCCTCCCCACGGCGGTTGCGGGATCGGCATCGAACGCATCTTGATGCAGATGCTCAGCCTCCCCAACATCCGTGAGGCGATCCTGTTCCCTCGCGACATGGATCGCGTGAGCCCGTAGTCGGATGGAACTTGCGCGCCGCGACAGGCTCGTGGTAGGCTTCGCCTTCGTCGCGTGCCTATGGCCTCTCTGTCTGCTGGCGGCCTTGCTCTTCGTCCCGAGGTGGTACCTATTGGACGATTGGCGAGAGTCATTGATCCGTGTGGCGTTCTTCACCGGCCTGGTGGCCACGCCCGTCAGCGCCGTGCTGGCCATCGTTTTGGCGAAGCGCTCGGGTGACGCCATGCCTCCGCGCCTGAGGGCCGCCCTCTGGTTGGCATGGATGGTGCTCGGCTTGCTCGCGCTCGCCGGTGTCGCCTTGCTCGTGTTCATCGCCTCCATGGAGACCTGAAGCATCGGAGTCCGAGACGCCCCCGTGTGTGGCTACGCCGCCACGAAGCGGTGAATGGCCCCTTGGTGGTCCACCACGTACAGTGTCCCGGCTGCGTCCAAGCCGAAGCTACTGATTCGCAGGGAGGTCTCTAGGAGGTCCTGCAGGACCCAGGTGCCGTTGTCTTGGAAGACGACGCGGATGATGCCCGAGCAGAAGTCCCCGAGCACGTATTGGCCGTCGATGGCCAGCGGCCCGTGGTAGACGTGGCCACCGGTGATGGAGCAATCGCCTCCGGCATTGGCGTATTCGGCGATGGGGAACGTGTGATCCACAACGATTCCGGGCTCATGTTGATGGGTCCCTTCCCAGACAGGCCAGCCTAGATTGGCTCCGGCCGCCTCGGGGGCCAGCAGGCTGACCTCTTCCCAGGCGTCTTGGCCCACATCCGCGATCCAGAGGTCTCCCGTCGCGTTGTCGAAACTGAAGCGCCACGGGTTGCGCAGGCCGTAGGCCCAGATCTCCTCCGCGGCCACGGCGTCTCCGACGAATGGGTTGTCTGCCGGAATCTCGTAGCCCACTTGGCCGGAGACATCGATGCGCAGGATGCTCCCGAGCAACGTGGCCCGGTTCTGGGCGTTGCGGAAAGCATCCCTGGCAAGGCCACCGTCTCCCAGGCCGATGTAGAGCATGTCGTCTGGCCCGAAGGCAAGGTGGCCACCGTTGTGGTTGGCGGCAGGCTGATCCACCCGCAGCAGCACTTCCTCCCTGTCGGTGAAGCGGCTCACGGTGCTGGCGCCGCTTCGGTCCGTGTAGGAGACATAGAAGCGATCCGAACCAGCTTCGAAGGCCAGGCCCAGGAGGCCACGTTCGCCCCCGCATCCGACGCGGTCGCTGATGTCCAGCCATGGGGTCGCTTCCCCGTCCACGATGCGTTGGATGGTCCCGCATTGCTCCACGACGAACGTGTCGGTGCCGTCATGGGTCACGAGCAACGGGCTGTCGAAGCCCCCCATGACGCGCTCCAGTGCGACGCCGGCCGGTGGGCCGGGCACCGGGGTCGCCACATCGGGGACATCCGTGGCCGTGGGCTGGGATAGACAGCCTGCCAGCAGGATGAGGGCTACGAACCAACGCATGCCGCCTGAGCGGCGAGGTTGGACTTGGCTTTACTGGACCGTCATCGTGCCGAACATACCAAGGCCGTAGTGGCCCGGCACGTTGCACCAGGTGTCGAAGTTCATCGCCTGGTCCGGCGTGATGAGGAAGCTGGTGGATTCGCCGCCGTTGATGGTGGCGCTCTCCCAGGTCACGGTCTGCGAGTCGACG